>CAZFQW010000518.1:0-3231 GCA_964521225.1 uncultured Roseobacteraceae bacterium | reverse complement strand
GGGATTCTTACACCTGCCTCAACTGCATCGAGTGCAGAACCTCCTTTCTCTAAAATTTCCCAAGCCGCCACATTGGCAGGAATTCCGTGGTTCCACGTTGAGATAACGATAGGTTTGTTGGCGGGTTTATTGTCTTTTGCGGGTGCTGTGGGCGTACATCCTTTAAGGCCAATAGCAGGAATTAATGAGCTAATTGCACCAATTTGTATAAATTTCCTACGAGTAGTCATTTTATTGTTTTACTAAATGATGAAATGAATAGTAAATAATTCAGATTCTTACCAATGCGTGAATGCTTCGAGCTATTTACATAAATATATTCCCAATTAATAGAAAACGAATTACATTCCCCAAACCGAAGAAATATTTATATTTATGATAATACTTAAATTTTGGTTTTTTATACTGAAAACCAGTAAGTTAGAGTTCAGAATATTTTTTATTAAAACATTCCGAATCTGAAGTGTTTTTATAGAAATGCAATGCGCCTAATAAACTTTGATAAAATGCTGATAGACAACCACAATAGAGAGATAAATTACATGCGTTTGGCGGTAACAGACCGCTGTAACTTGCGCTGTTTTTATTGTATGCCTGAAAATGGCATTAAATACGTAAACCGTAAAGACCTCCTCAGTTTCGAAGAAATGTTCCGAATGGTGAGCGTTTTTAGTGAACTGGGAATTTCCAAACTCAGAATTACGGGAGGGGAACCTTTTATCAGGAAAGGCATCATGGAATTTCTTGAGAAAGTTTCTCGTATCGAAAAAATTCATGAAATAAATATTACTACCAACGGAACATTTACCGAAGATAAAATTGCAGACTTGGAAAAAATGGGAATAAAATCCATTAATCTAAGTTTAGACAGCCTTAACAAAGAGCGGTTTTTCGAAATTACTCGAAGAGATATGTTCGATCAAGTGATGGCGACTTTCGAAGAGTTGCTTGCCTCTTCCATCAAAACCAAAATAAATATGGTGGTAATGGAAGGCAGAAACATCGAAGATATTTATCCGATGCTTGCGCTTACCAAAGAAAAAAATGTTTCGGTGCGTTTTATTGAAGAAATGCCTTTCAACGGAACAGAAGGACAGGGAAATAACACTTTTTGGCCAATGAAGAAAATTTTGAATTATGCCAAAGCTAAATACGAAATAGAAAAATTACCCGACCCCCCTTCTTCTACTTCGCAAAACTTTAAGATAAAAGGACATAAAGGTTCATTCGGAATTATTGCTGCCTATACTCGTTCGTTTTGCGGAACCTGTAATCGAATCAGAATTACGCCCAAAGGCGGTCTGAGAACCTGCCTATACGGAAACAAAGTGCTCAGTATTCGCGATTTAATGCGAGAAGGTGCTTCTAACGAAGAGCTGGGAAATCAGCTCATTAGCACACTGAAATTAAGGGCTAAAGATGGCTTTGAAGCTGAAAAAATGCGAGATACCTTGAACCCTGTTTCTGAGTCAATGGCAACTATTGGGGGGTAATTTTGAAATTATGAATTTTTAGTGTTGAGTATATTCAACACTCTATTTTTTTATTTCAGAATAAATATTATTTAACTAGAAATTAAAAGCTAAACACTCCAAACCAATTCATGATAACCGTAGAAGAAGCTAATCAATTTATAAAAAATAACATAATCGATTTTGGTATTGAAGAAATTCCTTTAAGTGAAGGAATTGGTAGAATTTTACGAGAAAACATTGCTGCTGATAGAGATTTTCCTCCCTATAATAGGGTAACGATGGATGGCATTGCCATTAATTTTGAATGTTTCCAAAAAGGGCAAAAAGCCTATACAATTGGCGGCGTAGCAGCGGCAGGCGATTTACAGAAAACATTGCACGAAAAAGACCAATGCTTAGAGGTAATGACAGGGACAATTATGCCTAACGGAGTAGATACGGTGATTCCTTACGAGCTAGTTACCATTGAAAATGGAGTGGCAACACTGGAAACAACAGCAATAAAGCATCAGCAAAACATCCATTTTAAAGGTTTAGATAGAAAGCAGGGCGATATCGTTATTCCCCAAGGAATTCGTATTTCTTCGGCGGAGGTTGGGGTTTGTGCTACGGTGGGGAAAGCTACCATTAAAGTAAGCCGCCTGCCCAAAACCATCATTATTTCAAGTGGCGATGAGCTAGTTGATATTCACGAAATGCCCGAAGCACATCAAATCAGGAGAAGTAATGTGTATCGCTTAGAAACCGTATTAAAAAAATATCAGCTCGATGTACATACTGCACATATTTTAGATAATTATGAAGCTATTTTAGAGCGATTAAATTCGTATTTAAATAACTACGAATTAATTATTTTAAGTGGAGGTGTTTCCAAAGGTAAATTCGACTTTTTACCCGCTGCACTCGATGAGCTTGGCGTGCGAAAGCATTTCCACAAAATAAAACAGCGACCCGGCAAGCCGTTCTGGTTTGGTTCTTTGAAAGAGAAAGCCACTGTTTTTGCTTTTCCGGGGAATCCCGTTTCTTCTTTTATGTGCATGCAGCAGTATTTTAAAAACTGGTTGAATCAATCGCTGCAAGTAACACCTTCTCCACAGCCCAAAGCAAAACTCACTGCCGATGTGTTTTTTAAACCCGATTTAACCTATTTCTTAGAAGTGAAACTAGGTTACAGCGAGAAGGGAGAGTTACTTGCGAGTCCTGTAAAAGGAAATGGCTCCGGCGACTTAGCCAATTTGGTGGATGCCGATGCTTTTATTCAGTTACCAAGGGGAAGAGATGCGTTTAAGGCAGGCGAGGCGTATCCGATAATTACGTACCGAGATTAGGGTCTCGTCTAAAAAAAAGCTGATGCATTTTTAATGTTGATACTAACATAAATTTACATTTAATGCGAACAAGTGATTAAAAGACTATTAAAATCAAAAAAAAATAAGTAAAAGCATATTTTCTGTCATCTCAATCGCAGGGAGATAACTATAATGTTTACTTGCCCTATTTTAAATTCTTCACAAGCTCAGAACGACATCGAAATTTATTCATTAAGCTCAAAAAAGAGGGTTATACCCCCTAATTCGTATATTTAGTTTTATACCCTAAAACCAACTAAACCTCCTGCAAAAAATAATGTAAATCCGTAATTTAATATTAGCTTTTAATTTTTCTCTTTGTAGATGTAAATTAGGAACGGAAAATAAATTATCTTTCGGTCGGCGTTCCGATTGGCCTATACTTCCAGTTCCACTGCGGGTTGGAA
>CAZFQW010000517.1:0-3234 GCA_964521225.1 uncultured Roseobacteraceae bacterium | reverse complement strand
CACCTAGGTTTATGAAAGAAACACTTTCAAGAGATAACCTTAAAAACATCCCCTCAGAAATAAAAAAAATAGGCGTATTTGTTAACCATTCCGAAGAAGAGATTGCTGAAAGATTGGTAGCATATCAACTAGATGGTATTCAGCTTCATGGAGATGAAAGCCCCGAGTTTTGTAGAAAATTTTATGGGAGTGGCCTTGAAGTAATTAAAGTCTTTAGGGTTGGAGATGATTTTGATTTTTCAGTTCTTAAAAAATATATTTCCGTTGTCGATTATTTTCTGTTTGATACTAAAGGAAAAAACTATGGCGGGAATGGCGTTGCTTTCGATTGGGAAATCTTGAAAAAATACCCTTATTCGGTGCCTTTTTTCCTCAGTGGAGGTATTCAACCCAACGATGGGTCTATCATTAAAAAACTTAAGCTTCCCCAGCTTTACGCAATAGATATTAATAGTGGGTTTGAAGAGGAACCAGGATTAAAAAACATTCCACTTCTACATCAATTCTTAAAAGAGTTATAAGTTTTTAGTTTCGAAAATCCATCAGATTTATGAAGCTAAAATGCATTCTAACTTATTTGACACTTAAAATTCAGCACTCATAATTTAAAACTAACAATGCAATACACTGCAAACGAAAAAGGATATTACGGTAAATTCGGAGGGGCATTTATTCCTGAAATGCTTCACCCAAATATTGAAGAATTAAGACTGCGATACGAAGACATTGTGGCTGAGCCTTCTTTCCAAGAAAAATTTCAAATGCTTTTGAAAGACTATGTAGGCAGACCAACCCCCCTATATTATGCAGAAAGATTATCTAAAAAGCACAATGCAAAAATCTACCTGAAAAGAGAAGATTTATGCCATACGGGTGCCCACAAAATCAATAATACAATTGGGCAAATCTTATTGGCGAAACGCCTCGGTAAAGAGAAAATCATTGCCGAAACAGGGGCCGGTCAGCATGGCGTTGCCACGGCAACGGTTTGCGCTTTGGCAGGGGTAGAATGCATTGTATACATGGGTAAGCTCGACATGGAACGTCAAAAGCCCAATGTAGAAAGAATGCGCTTGCTAGGAGCAACAGTTCGCCCAGCAACAAGCGGAAGTCAGACCCTAAAAGATGCCACCAACGAAGCCATGCGCCATTGGATTAATCACCCCTCCGATACGCACTATATTATTGGTTCTGTGGTTGGCCCACATCCTTACCCTGAAATGGTTGCGCGTTTTCAGTCGGTAATTAGCACCGAAATCAAGAAGCAGTTGCAAGAAAAAGAAGGGACACCCGACCCAAATTACCTCATTGCTTGTGTAGGTGGGGGAAGTAACGCCGCAGGCACTTATTACGATTATTTAGATAACCTAAATGTAAAACTTATTGCCGTAGAAGCAGCAGGTAAAGGGATAAACTCTGGGGAGTCTGCGGCAACCACAGCCTTGGGAACTCCTGGGATTTTACATGGTAGCCGAACCATTTTAATGCAAACCGAAGATGGGCAAGTCGTAGAGCCTTATTCTATTTCCGCTGGGCTCGATTACCCTGGCATTGGTCCAATGCACGCACACCTATTTGATTCGGGCAGAGCAACGTTTTTAAGTGTAACCGACGAAGAGGCTATGAATGCAGGTTTAATGCTCAGCAGAACCGAAGGGATTATTCCTGCTATTGAAACTGCACATGCTTTTGCCGTTCTCAACCAAATGACCTTTCAGCCTTCTGATATTGTAGTGATTAACCTATCGGGAAGAGGAGATAAAGATTTGGAAACCTATATTAAGTGGGGGAAATATTAAGAGTTTTGATTTTTTAGTCCTTAGCTTTGAGTTGTTTTCTCCATTAAATTTAAACTCGCTTTGATACAGAATAGAATTAATCAACTTTTTGAAGGGAAAAAGGAAAATGTACTCTCAGTGTATTTCACTGCGGGTTTCCCTCAATTAAACGATACGCGTACAATTTTAAAAAGCTTGCAAGACGCAGGAGCCGATTTAATAGAAATAGGAATTCCCTACTCTGATCCAATTGCCGATGGCTCTACAATCCAAGAGAGTAACCAAAAAGCTTTAGAAAATGGAATTACCTTGCCTAAAATATTAGCACAGCTAAAAAGTGTAAGAAGTGAAATTTCTATTCCACTGATATTAATGGGGTACATTAACCCAATTATGCAATACGGGATAGAAAAGTTTTGCCAACAATGCGAAGAAATTGGAATTGACGGACTGATTTTACCCGATTTGCCCATGTATGTTTATTTAAATGAATACAAAGAACTATTTGATAAACACGGATTGCACAATACTTTTCTGATTACCCCGCAAACCTCTGAAGAACGCATTCAGGAAATTGACAATGAGACCAATGGTTTTATTTATATGGTTTCTTCTGCGAGTATTACGGGAGCAAAAACAGGCATAAGCCAAGAGCAAATCAACTATTTTGAAAAGGTAAATGCGCAAAAGCTCAGAAACCCCCGACTAATTGGTTTTGGGATTTCAGACCACGAAACCTTTAGCAAAGCATCTCAGTATGCGCACGGAGCTATCATTGGGAGTGCATTTATTAAGTTACTAGCCGCAGAAAGCCAAGAGCCTTTGGCTAACCGAATTCATAAATTTGTAAGAGAAGTGAAAGGAAAATCGTAAAAGTATTTTATTATTAAAACAGAGTACTTACTTTTGCATTCCTAATAAAAGAATGGCCTTGTAGCTCAACTGAATAGAGCACTTGATTACGGCTCAAGAGGTTTCAGGTTTGAATCCTGACAAGGTCACAGAATTAAAGCTACACATAGCTAAAACAGTCTTAAAAGCAATTTTAAGGCTGTTTTTTTTATTTTATTTTTGTAATCGCTTGATTTTCAGTATTGAGCAAAAAAGGGTACACTTTCTCTTTTTAGGTTACACCCACCTCTATTAGTTTTAGGGATTTAATTTTATTAACAAAATCCTTATCATATTGAAAAAAAAATAAGACCTTATAAGACTATGAAAGTCTCTTTCTTTTTGCGTAAAAGCAGAAAAACTGCATTTGCAATTGTGTACTGTAGAGTTTCTGTAGGTGGAGTTCGCTGCCCAGATTTTTCTACTTACATTAAAGTGTTGCCCGAAAATGTAAGCTATAAGCCGTTTTGTATTCATAAAAGCCAAGCTGACAACCAAACTATTTATCATATTGTCTCGTCCTAAAATAGGTTTACACGAAAAAACGTGTAAACAAGATGATAAA
>CAZFQW010000516.1:0-3236 GCA_964521225.1 uncultured Roseobacteraceae bacterium | reverse complement strand
ATCTTGGATTGATTCTGATATACCGACCCCATTATCGGTTACAACCAACTTCCAGTAACCATCACCAAATCCATCTACATGAATAAGCACAAAAGGATTGGCATTTTCTCTTTGGTATTGTATAGCATTTTTGATTAACTCTGAAATTATAATTCGGAGGATTCCTTCGTCGGTTCTTGCAACAAAGTCTTTGTCAATTTTAAGCTTAAACACAATGTTTTCGCTTAGTTGCACATACTTTTTAAGTTTTAAAATAATTTCCTGCACAAGTCGAAGCAAATTAACTTCTTCAATTAATAAATCTCTACCCCTTACTTCGGTCACATTTATTAGGTTTCTAAGTAGCTGGTCGAGGTTAATTGCTGTATAGTGGTAATGCTCAAAATATTCTCTCGCTCTTACATCGTCTACATCTTTCACAACAAGTTGGTGTAACCCTAAGAGTGAAGCAATGGGACCCCGTAAATCGTGAGAGGCGCGATAAATAAAGTGGTTTAGCTCTTTGTTTTTTTCTTGCAAGCATGCTTCTGCTTTCTTTCGGTCTTCAATTTCGGTTTGCAGCGATTTATTAAGGTGCCGTAGGCTAGCCGCTTGCTTTTTTAGCCCCGAAATGTCTTTTTGTGTTGCAAAAAAATGGGTCATTTTACCCGTTTCTTGGTTAAGAATCGGCGTGATTTCTAAATCTGCCCAATAAAGCGCTCCATATTTATTTTGGCATTGAATTTCTCCATGAAAAGCTTCTTTATATAAAATCGCATTGTTTACTTGGTGGATGGTCTCTTTTTGTGTTTTTCTACTTTTAATTAAATCTGTAATAATGATTTTTTCAATTTCTTCTAATCGGTAGCCTGTCATTCGGGTAAATGCAGAATTAATCCACTCTGCATATCCCTGTTGGTTCATAATCATTACGGCGTTGTCTGTTTTTCGGGCTACCATCGAGAGGCGGGCAATTGCCTCTTCGTTTTGTTTTCGTTCAGAAATATTTAAAGCACTAAAAGAAAGCCCTACAATTTGCTCCTCTGTTTCGTCTTCGCTATAAATGGGCAGGAAAATCATTTCGAACCAAACGAACCCGTTGCTTGCTGTTTTAAATATGTCTTCTTCTAATATCTTATTTCCTTTTAATGCATGACGCAACAATTGCTTAAATCCTTCTCTATTATCCTCTGGAATTAAATCAAGAACATCTTCTCCAATGAATATCTTTTTTTTGAAAATTTCTGTCGTGGTATTTTGGGCCACTGCATTAAAGGCTAACACTTTGAACTCAGTACTTAAAAGTAAATGGGCTTGTATAGAACTATCAAATAGGGCTTGTAGGTTGGTTTGGGAAACAGCCAATTTCTGCTCTGTTCGGTGGTGCCTGGTAGCATCGTGGATACTCAAAACCGCAAATTTATTATTCCCATTAGTAGTGTCATTTACGATGCTAATGGAAATATCAGTCCAAATAATAGTTCCTGTGGCTCTTACCATTCTTACTCTTAAAGGAACATTGGAGCGGTTTCTTTCAAATGCTTTTTGGATTTTCTCGTAGGCATTTCTTTTATCTTCTTCAAGTAACAAATCCTCAAACTGTATATTATTTAGTTCCGAAGCTTTTCGTTTTAATAGGCTTTGCGATTGTTTGTTCGATTGAATTACTCGCTGAAACCGATTGGTTATTAGCAAGGAAACAGATATTTTATCGAAAAACTCATTTGAAATAAGGGCTTTTGCAGATTCTTCTGTGGGGGTTGCCTGTATGATATTGAGGATAAGGTAGAAGTTCGAAATCTCTGGTACAATTTTACAATTTACCCATATATTTCGGTTTTCTTTTTGGAAGCGAATTGCTGTTTCTGGAAGATGTGCCTCACTTTTATCGTTGTACTGCTTAATGTAGTGCTCTAGAACTATGCTATCTTGCTGATGAAGCAATTGCTTTATATTAGCAATAGTAGTTTCGTTAGCGTTTTCAAGAAACTCAAGCTGAAAAGGGCGATTTACCGAAAGGATATTCAGCTCATAATCTACCATACAAATAAGGTCGTTTGTATGGTGTAGAATCTGTGGTAAATCAAACTTTACTAATTGCCCCTTCACTATTTGGCTGCAGTTGAGTTAGCGGTAAATTATTATAGAGAATAATAGGTCTTCTGTGTTAACGGATATTATCCCAACTTTAATACGTTAACTTTGGTTATTTGAGTCAGATTACGTGTCTGAATAACTTATATTATGCATTTTAAAAGAAGAACTCATTTTTTTTCTAAACCAGATAGAACAAACCTCTGGAAGCAAGGTGTGGGCGGGGCGGTGCTTAAAATAGCATTGTTATTTGAATTAACTGCCCCTTACCCTGCTGCCTTATCTATTTTTTAAGTAAATACTCAGATAAAATTAACTTGTATTTAATATAAGACAACGATTTGGAAATGAAAAGTTTTCCCTAAAACTAAATTAGGAACAGCCCTTAAATGTTCAATTTTAAATTGCGAATACCGGATTATAAAATCCTCATATCGAGTACTTTACTTCATAAATAAATTATATTTAATTTCGTCTGTCCACTTACTAAAAAGCTAGATATATGTTTGTTTTCAAGCCTCTAAAATATCAGAAACCTACGGAATTTGTAAACCATGTTAGAATGATTTTCTATATAATGGTGGGGACTCCTCTTTGCATTTTCTTATTACTATATTTTAATTTTAGACAAAACAATTTACACGATAACAGTCAAAATTTATCGGTATTTTGGTTGGCGGTTCTGCCACTTATTTGTTTCTTTTTTGCGGGCTATGCCTACTATCTGTATGGTAAAAAACTAAAGGAAGCAAGAACTAAAACCAGAATGAGGGAACGTCTCAATATTGTTTTTCAAGGAACGATGGAGAAATTCATCCTCTTAGAATCGGTAACATTTGTAGTGTTATGCGCCTATTTCGTAAATCAGCATATTTTATATGCGGGTTTGTATATGGTAATGCTGATACTTTTTGCCATGAGCAACCCTACTATTTTCACCGTAATTAATGGATTGCGGCTTTCTCGTGAGCAGTCGGCTGCAATGCAACAAAATCATACGATTCAATAATCCTTATTTAAACCAATAGATGAAAACTTATTTCCTTCAATTGCTTTCTTTTTTTGTTTTACTGACTGCCCTCAATGCTTGTAAGTCTTCGAAAGTAGCAACCCAAACTGAAAATCCTGATTTAGACATTACCTCAAATCAGCATACTGTTATT
>CAZFQW010000515.1:0-3246 GCA_964521225.1 uncultured Roseobacteraceae bacterium | reverse complement strand
CAAAATACTAATTTCTACTTTTCATTGGACACTTTGTGGGGAGGGGAGAACAACTGCATTGTAGGTATTGCCACATCTGGCGGAAAGTTCACTAAACATTTACTAGCAATTATTGAAGATGCCGTTAACGCTAATATTTCTATTGTAAACGGTTTACACGAGTTCTTAACAGATTCCCCCAAAATTATATCGCTTGCTCAAAAAAAAGGAGTGTCTTTAGTAGATATCCGCAAGCCTCGCCCTAAGAGCGAACTCACCTTTTGGTCGGGGAAAATAGAAGAGGTAAAAAGTAAAAAGATTGCTGTTTTAGGAACCGATTGCGCCGTTGGTAAAAGAACTACTGCAAAGTTTTTAGTCGATAATTTGAGGCATACAGGGAACTCAGCAGAAATGATTTTTACAGGGCAAACGGGTTGGCTACAAGGCGGTAAGTATGGTTTTATCCTAGATTCAACCATGAACGACTTTGTTTCTGGTGAAATAGAACACACTATACACTCGTGTTATGTAGCCGAAAAACCAGATTTTATTTTTGTGGAAGGACAATCTGCTTTAAGAAACCCTTCAGGACCTTGTGGGTCAGAAATTCTAATTTCGGGTAAAATGGATGGAGTTATCCTACAACATCAGGTTTCTAGAACTTACTATGGCCATTCAGAGTCTTGGGGTAAAATCCCTGATATACAAACCGAAATAGATTTAATCAAAATTTACGGAGTAGAAACATTAGCCATTGCCCTCAACACAACAGGGCTTACTAAAGAAGAAGCCTTGAAAGCAAAAACTCAATACGAAGAAAAACTTTTTATACCTGTTTGCTTACCTATTTTCGAGGGGGTATCTTTTTTAACCAACCATCTAAAAAAATATTTTAGTTTATGAAAATCTCTAAAATACGTTTCTATAAAGAAGATTTAGACCTTACTCGCCCTTATACCATTGCCTATAAAACTATTAGCACGGTCGATAACCTTTTCCTAGAAATAGGATTGCAAAATGGAGTAGTGGGTTTAGGGGTTTCAAACCCTAGTATTGGTGTGGTTGGAGAGGATGTAACTTCTACCTTTAAAAAGCTAAATAGCGAGGGCTTAGATTGGCTAATAGGGAGAGATATTTCTCACTTTAGGGCCTTAACCGAAGAAGTAACGCTGCGCTACGGGAAGCATAAAGGGGTTTGTGCGGCACTAGACATTGCTCTTTACGATGCATTTTGTAAGTACTTAGGGATTTCATTAGCGGAGTTTTTAGGTGTTTATCATCAATCCCTACCTACTTCTATTACTGTAGGAATAAAAAATGTCCAAGAAACGCTCGAAGAAGCACGCGAATATGTGCAAAGAGGATTTCAGTATCTAAAAATTAAGCTTGGGCATTCTGTAGAAGAAGACATAGAGCGACTTGTAAAGCTCAGAGAAAAATTTGGGTCCGCTATTTTTATAAGGGTCGATGCCAACCAAGGTTATTCTGTAGATGAACTCACTAAGTTTTATCAAGAAACACAGGGTTTGAGTATAGAACTTATTGAGCAGCCTTTACCAGCCCAACAAATAGTAGAGAGTAAGTCTCTTTTACCAGAAATAAAAAAGCTAATAGCAGCCGATGAGTCTTTGATTGATTCTGAAAGCGCATTCAAACTCATAGGAAACGAAAACGCCTGTGGTATTTTCAATATAAAACTGATGAAGTGTGGAGGGATTACCAATGCACTGGAAATTGCCACAATAGCTCATTATAACTCAATTGATTTGATGTGGGGTTGTAACGATGAAAGCATAATAAGTATTACAGCGGCACTACATACCGCATTAGCATTCTCTCATACAAAGTACATCGATTTAGATGGTAGTTTCGATTTAGCAAAAGATATGGTAACAGGGGGCTTTAAAATCGATAAAGGAATTATGTACCCTATAAGGAATGCTCTTGGTTTAGGGGTAGAAAAACTGTAAAGCAATAATTCAATCTAACTTGTTGGTAATGAACTTTATTTAACGTGAGTTCCGCAAAAACAAAGGGCTGACAGTGTGCTAGCATGAAGCAAACGGTTCACTAGTAGCGTATAGATTCTTTCACTGCACCCGAAATGACGATTTATATTATTGCCTATGAGATTTTTATTTAAAAATCTCATGTTAATTACTGAACTCCCGAACTATCTTGAACTGCACTGTCGACTTTTATTTCTGAAACCCAAAGTTCAATAATTTCTCCTATTTGTATTTTATCGCCGGCTTTGGGTAACTGTGTAGTTACTACGCCCAAACTCGAACCCGATTTCACAAACTCTATGGTACCAATGCTGAGGCCTACACCTCGTAAGAGTGTCTGAGCTTCTTCGTAGTCCATACCTATTACATTGGGCACTTCCATCGACGTTTTTCCAAGCCCGTTGCCTACAATTAAGTCAATGCTTGAGCCTTTATCAACTGTTATTCCTTCTCTAAGTTCTTCCTTTGTGTACTCCTTTTCATTAAAAAGCACTTTTAACACGGCGTTCGTAGCCAAATCGTCTACATATTTTACAGTACCAACTTTTAATTCATGGCTTTTTAAAAGCAACTGTGCATTTTTCACAGAGCTATCAATAATATCAGGAATATCAATTTTAGGAGGGATTGAAGCGCTTACTGTTAAATAGATTTTTCTGTTTAATTTCACCTTAGAGTTCATGGGAGGCGTTTGGTCTATAATAATACCCGCATCCATGTTCATTTGGTAGGATGAATCAATGATTTCGTATCGAAGGTCTTTTTGTTCAAGCAGTTTTTCTGCATCCTCCATTTTCATTTCGGTAAGAAGCGGAACCGTTATGGTTTCGTTATGGTTGGTAACCGATGGCAGATAGATATTAAAGGTAAAAATAATTCCACCAATCCCAATTACGACTATTAGCGCTAAATGCAATAAAAAGTTTGGGAATGAATTAGAAAATATAAATAAATGGCTTTTCTTTTCGGGCTGATCAAGCTCCTCAGTTTCTATAGGTTGTTCCTGTTCCATAATTTGCAAATAGTTCAATGAAGGCAAAGTTAGTCTTTTATGACAAACTGCCATTTTTTTAGGCTACCATCTTACTTATTTAAAACAAAGTAAGAATCCCAAAAAAGGGCGATAGCCGCCCTTTTTTGGGATTCCCTACAAAACCAATTTTTTTCTGTGTAATATATTTTTAGCAGGTTACTGTCACTGCTATTTTTCTTCTTTTAACTTAAACACTAAAATTGGCAAATCTGAGTGTAAAGTAAA
>CAZFQW010000514.1:0-3255 GCA_964521225.1 uncultured Roseobacteraceae bacterium | reverse complement strand
TTTGTGTAACAACCACTATACCTCATTCCTTTAGTGTTACCTCTTTTTTTATTGATATGGGTTTACATAGACACTTTCTATGAAATTGATGGTAATAAGTTCAAATACCATTCGGCATTTTTAAGGGGAGAAATTGAGATTAGCAAAATTCGTGAAATTGTAAAAGAAAAAACGCTGTATATAGGTATTAAACCAGCTTTAGCGGGGAAAGGACTCATCATACGCCACGAAAACTACCACGAAATATATGTAGCTCCCGAAAACAACGATTTGCTCATTGCCGATTTACTAAAGCTGAATTCGGCTATTCAGGTTACCGAATAATTACCACCATCTCCAAAAAATCACTTGCCCATTTGATATTTTCAGATGGGCTTCTTTATGTTCGTTCAATTTTAGTTTACATTTATAGACAATCATTTTTTAAACCGAACAAACCGTTATTATAACCTATGGAAAGCGTAAAACCTCATACCACCACACTCAATAAGGTAAATGCTTATTGGATGGCTAAAATTGCAAAGGCTGCTTATTTTCATTTGAACGACGAGGTAAAAACCCCCGATACAAAGCAAATTCTTACTTATCTTAAAAGAGAAGACCCCGGTTTCATGTCGGTTACAGGTTACAGTAAAAATAGTGCACAGGCTGTATTGGTCGAGCATCAAAACTATTTATGCATGGGTTTTAGAGGCACCGACGAAATTGCCGATTGGCTCGATAACCTTAACGTTATTTCTACCGATCAACTTTTTGGTGAATTTCACAAAGGATTTTATAAAGCGAATGAAGATGTTTGGACACCTCTTTTTAAGAAGTACAGAGATTTAAGAGCCGAAAAAAAACGCCCTCTTTTTATTACGGGGCACAGCCTAGGAGGAGCAATGGCAACGATTGCCGCAGCAAAACTAATTCACCAAGATTTGCCTTTCTCTTGTGCCTATACGTTCGGGCAACCTCGTGCCATGACCCGCGAAACGAGCAGAATTTTTAATATGGAGGCAAAAAGCCGATTTTTCCGTTTTCAAAATAACAACGACCTTGTTACAAGAGTACCCGCTAGGCTTACAGGTTACAGCCACGTAGGCACTTTTATCTACATTACCGAAGAAAAAGAAATGTACAACGACCCCGGCTTTTGGTTCAGGTTTGTAGATGCCGTAGATGGTGCTGTAGATGCTGTGGCTGAGGCGGGGCTTGATATGATTGAAGACCACGACATGGCAGACTACCTCTCGGCAATTCAACAGTGGAAGGTGAAATTCTAGAGCAAACGTTCTTCCAGTAAAGCCTATAAGCCTCATTAGAGGCTTTTTTTATAGGTCGTAGAAAATGTAAATTGTACGCACTAAAACATAACAAAATGCAAAAAATCAATAATTATTTTCTCAGAATTGGTTTAGAAGAATTTCAATTCCCCATAGTACCTACCTTGGAAAAATTGCAGAAAATACACAGGCATCATCTTTTCAGCATTCCCTTCGAAAATCTTGATATTCATTTCGGAAAGGAAATTACGCTGAGTATTCCTAACTTCTATACTAAAATAGTAGAGCATAAAAGAGGTGGATTTTGCTTTGAAATGAACGGTCTTTTCTATTGGATAATTACCATGCTAGGTTACGATGCTGACTTAATTTCTTGCAGAGTAGCCAACGAAGAGGGCGATTTAGGTCCTGATTTAGACCACTTGGCAATGATTGTAAGGATAGAAAATACACCTTATTTGTGCGATGTTGGTTTTGGGATAAGTTTTCTTGAACCGTTCGAGTTAAACACAACAGTTGAAGTGCCTTGGAATGGCAATCAGTTTAAGCTAACCCAAGAAGCCGAAATTTTTAGCTTATGGCGAAAATCCTTTGATAGTGAAGATTATCGTTTACAATACACATTCAATACAAATGAACACAAGCTAGGAGATTTTGAAGACAGATGTAAATGGTTACAAACTTCTGAACAATCGCATTTTACACAAAAGAAGCTTTGCAGTATTGCTACAGCCAACGGTAGCGTAATGCTCACCAACCAAAGACTCGTTATTATAGAGAATAACAACAGAACAGAGGAAACACTCAGCAACCCCCTAGCGTTTATCAACGCCCTCAAACACTATTTCGGGATTTCTTTGGAGGCTCAATAAGCATTCGGCTAGCAAAAAATTAGCACATAAAAAAAGGCGACAGTAAACTGCCGCCTTTCTTGTAATATGTTACTAATGTGATTAATAACCAGGGTTTTGCTGAGTGGCAATTACATTGTTACCATTAATTTCTAATAATGGAATTGGCAACGTAAATCGGTGATCGGTAGCAGATAGCGTACAAGCACCTGTAATTGCGCAATCTAACGGATCGCGATCAATTTGAGCACCTGCATCAGCACCTAAACGCTTAAGATCTAACCAACGGTGGCCTTCAAAACAAAGCTCAATACGTCTTTCATCTAAAACACCTTTGAGAGCATCTTGCTGCGAAGAGAACGAAGGAGCTGTTTGGTTTGAACCAAAACGAGCATCGCGAATTTGGTCGATGAAGTTAGCTGCTCCTGATAAATCGCCTAATTGTGCTGCTGCTTCTGCTCTAATTAAGTACATTTCAGAGACTCTGAATATTTTCAAATCGTTCATTAATGGATCTTTTCCTTGAGACAACGCTCCTGGATACTTATTAATCACCAAAATATCTGTATCGTACCATTGATCTTGTGGAACATTCGGGTAGTTCGCATTAATCGTTGACGATGGGTGAATGTTTACTTGGAAACGTACATCTTCAATGCTTAATAAGTTGAACAATGTACGACCCATTTCAAAATAAGGAGAACCATCAACACCTGCACTTACGAATGCAAAGTTAGCACCTGCCCAACCACCGGCAGCAGGAGAACCTGTCGCTCCTTGACCGTCATAAGGATCACCTACGTTACGCGTCAATTTAAAAATTAGCTCTGTATCGTCAGCATCTTCCCAAAACATATTGATGTACTGGTCTCTATCGGCTAAAGGATATTTATTAATTAACTGAGCAGCCAATTGATCGGCAGTTGAATATTGCTTTCTGTATAATGCAATTCTTGCTCTTAAAGCGGTTACAAAATCTTGCGTCATTCTAGAGTTATCTGCAAAACTTGGATCAATTAATGAAGCGGCTTGGTTCAAGTCTGCTTCTACTGCTGCCCATACTTCGCCCGTTGTGTTGCGTGGAAGTGCAGCGTCCACAGAAGGGATAAAGTTTACTGCAATTACGCCCAACGAAG
>CAZFQW010000513.1:0-3259 GCA_964521225.1 uncultured Roseobacteraceae bacterium | reverse complement strand
TCTTTAAAAGAAGATTTAAAACATAGTTTTAATGTGTTTTAAACATCCTCTTGTGCTAAAGTGTGGATACTATTTATTTATTTAGAATTAGCGCATATAAGTTCTAAACCAAACCTTTTTACTGAATTTTTCAATCAATTAATTTATATAATGAGAAATAAAACTGGAATAATTTTATTGACAATTATAGTAACTGCACTCTGTGTGTTTTACTTGTCATTCACATTTAAGTCGAGAGCGATACAAGCCGATGCAGATCAATATGCGTTGCAAGAAGATGGCACTGTCGGGTACTTTAAAAAACAAGAATACCTAGACTCCCTCTGGAACAAACCTGTTTATAACTTAGGTTTCACTAGTTTCACTTATAAAGAAGTAAGTGAAAACGAATTAAATCTGGGACTAGATTTACAAGGAGGAATGCACGTAACACTTGAAGTTTCTCCAATAGAAATTTTAATTGCTCTTTCAGGTAATAGCACCGACGAAAGCTTTTTAAAAGCTCTTGAAGAAGCTAAAACTTCTTTGAAAGATAGCCAAGATAATTTCACAACTTTATTTTTCGATGCTTTTAATAGGTTTTCTAACGGTAAAACGTTGGCTTCTATTTTTGCTAATAGCAGTAATAGGGGTCTAATCAACTTCAATTCTTCTGACGACGATGTCAAAAAAGTAATTGAGTCAGAGGTTGATGGCGCAATGGATCTTGCCTTCAATATTATTCGTACTCGTGTAGATAAGTTTGGAGTTTCTCAGCCAAATGTACAGCGTGTGCAAGGTACAGGTAGAATCCAAGTGGAGCTTCCTGGGGTTGATAACGCCGAACGTGTAAGAAAACTACTTTCTGGTGTTGCAAAACTTGAGTTTTTAGAAGTTTGGGACCCTCAAGAATATGTTCCTTACTTACAACAAGTAAACGACCTGATTGTAAAAAGACAAAAAGCAGAAGCATTACTAGCAGAGGGAACCACTAATACAACGGTAGAAGATGTTGCCATTTCTGAAGAGTCTTCTAGCGACAATTTATTTGAAGGCGACAGCGCTGCAACTGATTCTACAGTTACTGACATTGCTGAAACACCTCAGATTTCTCCGATATTCAGTTTGTTGCGATCGCAGTCTGGCTTAGTATATAACTTATTAGATACAGGAAAAATCAATGCGATTATCCAAGACCCCGAAGTTCGTACTTTAATGCCTTCAAATATGCGTTTCTTGTGGTCTTATAAAGCATTTGAATTGCAAGGAGGAGAAACAGAAGAGTTAATCCAGCTATATGTAGTTAAAAAAGCTAGAAATGGTAAAGCTCCATTAACAGGTGAAGTTGTAGTAGATGCACGCCAAAGCTTCGACCAAGGCGGCAGACCCGATATTTCAATGAGCATGAATGTTGAAGGCTCAAAAAAATGGAAGAAGTTAACAGGCTCTAACATTGGAAAACCAGTAGCGATTATTTTAGATGATTACGTTTACTCTGCCCCTACTGTACAAAGTGAAATTAGCGGTGGTAGTTCTCAAATCACAGGTGATTTCACTATTGATGAAGCAAAAGATTTAGCAAACGTTTTAAAAGCGGGTAAACTTCCTGCGCCAACACGTATTGTGGAAGAGGTAGTGGTAGGACCGTCGCTTGGAGTAGAAGCACAAAACCAAGGACTTACCTCAATTGTGGTAGGTTTAGTATTGGTAATCCTATTTATGGTTGCATATTATTCAAAAGGCGGTTTAGTAGCCAATGCAGCACTTTTAATTAACATATTCTTCATTTTTGGTGTACTTGCTCAATTGAGTGCCGCACTTACCCTTCCTGGAATTGCCGGTATCGTACTTACTATTGGTATGTCGATTGATGCGAACGTGCTCATCTTCGAGAGAATTAGAGAAGAAATGCAAAAAGAAGGTAATAATCTCCTGAATGCTATTAACATAGGTTATGAAAAAGCTTTCTGGACAATTTTTGACTCGAACTTAACCACCATGCTCACTGGTATTTTCCTTTACTTATTTGGTACAGGCCCTGTAAAAGGCTTTGCAGTAACATTAATGATAGGTATCGCTTGTTCTTTCTTCTCTGCGGTATTTATTACTAGAGTAATTGTTTCTTGGATGACTAAAAACGGAAATGAAAGTAAGATTTCTTTTGTAACGCCACTTTCAGCAAAATTGCTTGAAGGTTTCAACTTTGAATTCTTATCGAAAAGAAAAATTGCTTATATAGCCTCTTCTATAGTAATTGTAATTGGCGGATCTTTAATTTTTATACAAGGATTAAACCTAGGGGTAGATTTTAAAGGTGGCCGTTCTTACATTGTGTCGTTTACCGAGCCGGTAGTTCCTTCGCAATTAGAAGTTGAACTATCTGACGATTTAGAAAATTCTGGTATCGAAGTAAAAACTTTCGGAGGCAATAAGACGCTTAAAATTACCACTAGTTACTTGGTAGACGACGAATCTAACGATGCTGACTCTAAGGTAATGCAAGCAATTATTACTGGTATTTCCGATTTTACAGGAAAAGCTTACCAAGAAAAAGATGCTTTATTAGACGACACTTCATTTACAATTCCGAGTACTTCTAAAGTAGGTGCTACTATCGCCGATGATATTAAAAACGCTTCAAGTACTGCTGGTTTATTTTCTCTTGCGGCTATCTTCTTATATATCTGGGTGCGTTTCCGTAGATGGAGGTTTGGTTTAGGTGCTGTTGTAGCCCTTATCCACGATACATTAATGGTATTCTCAATTTTTGGAATTGCCCGTGCATTAGGTTTCGCTTTTGAAATTGACCAAGTTTTTGTTGCAGCAATGCTTACAGTTATTGGTTATTCTATTAACGATACTGTGGTTGTTTTTGACCGTGTGAGAGAATTTTTATTACAGGGGGCTAAAGAAGATTTAATTGACACATTAAACCGTTCGGTAAATAGTACACTTAATCGTACTTTAATTACCTCATTAACTACTTTATTAGTAGTGTTAATTTTATTCATCTTTGGTGGAGAAGTGTTAAGAGGATTCTCTTTTGCTTTATTAGTAGGTATTATTTTCGGTACTTACTCTTCAGTTTTTATTGCAACGCCTGTAGTTTACGATATAGCTATGCTACAAAAAGAAAATAAATCAGAAGAAAATAATGGTTCTTCTGATTCAAAAAACAGTAACACAGCAAAGGCTAAAGCATAATTGGCAATCGCTTTTCAACAAAAAAGAAAAGAGGTTGTTTTCACAACCTCTTTTTTTATGGTAAAGTATTTCTAGT
>CAZFQW010000512.1:0-3267 GCA_964521225.1 uncultured Roseobacteraceae bacterium | reverse complement strand
AAGGGGGGGGCAATTCTGTTAATGAAACATCATCAATTAATAAATAAGATTGCGGATCAACACTTCTTTTTGCCTCACTTTTAAATGTTGTAGCATCGTCGCTGAAGTTTCCTATCGTTAAAAACCGATAGGGCAAATCTGCTTTAAACTGATAGCTCACTTTCTTCCATTGCGTTGCATGAAACAAACTATCAAAAACAAAAGAAGGCGTTGCCGATATAGGTGCGAAACCATTTTGTTGAAACATACTTGTAGTAAACAAAACCCCAAGGTTTGAGGTCGGTATATTGGCAAAAACCTCTTCGTTCCCAGCACTAATGTAGAACGAAAGCGCATAAGTTTTACCAGGCAGTAAAGGCTCTTTTAGCGCTACCGAAAGGTATTCCCTGTAATTGGAAACTCTCTTAAGGTAAGTAATAAGCCCAACTGCAGAGCTACCACTTAAAGGTTTTACCCACTTCGATTTTTTATCTGGCGGAATAAATAAATGGTCTGGAGTTCCAAAATTAAGCTCATTATTATTGCCAGAAGGATTGAACCAAAACTTAATGTTATCAAGATAAGCATGCCCTTCGGTAGTTTTTACAATTTGTTCAAAATCTCCGTTAGGGACAAGGTTAGTTTGCCCTAAGCAAGGGGAAACAGAAATAGTAATTAAAATCAGGGCTATTTTAAACGAATTACTTAACAAGTAAATTTTTTTAAGGTGTTTAAGAAAGTTTCGTCAGTCTATTTTAGACTTCTTAAACCAATTAGAATTATATCGGTTAGAACTCTAACGAATATATAAAATTGTTAATCGTATTTTCGTTTAATTTTAGAGCGATAACTATTTAATGACAATAATGATACATTATATGCCCGATGAAGAAGGAAATAAAAGTGTAAAGTTATTACTTGTTGAGGACCACCTGCCCGATATAGTTTTAACTAAGAAAGCGTTTTGCAAAGGAGAGTTTGAGTATGATATTCAGATTGTAAGAGATGGAGAACAAGCATTAAAATATCTATTTCACCTTCATCCTTTCGAGAATACTGCCTCCCCTAATTTAATTCTGTTGGATATTAACTTGCCAAAGAAATCGGGCCATGAGGTTCTGAAAGAAATTAAAAATTCAGCATATTCAGGAATTCCCGTAATTATTCTTAGTTCTTCTGAATCGGAGCAAGATAAACTGAAATCGTATAAATTATATGCCGATAGTTATTTTGTGAAACCGAGCGGTTTATCGGGGTTTGTAGAAATAGTAAAATACATAGAAGACCACTGGATTCAGGTTGGAAAATTGAATAAATAATGCAATATTTATTCTATGACTACAAATACAACTTCAATACTTTATATAGAGGATAATATTTCTGATTTCAAACTTTTGAGTGCCAGATTACGGAAAAGTGAGTTATCCAATAATTTTAGTATTTCGCATGTAACTACTCTTTCACAAGCCGATGAGGCACTTCTCAATTCAGATTTTGACCTTATTTTACTAGATCTTTCTTTACCCGATGCTCATGGCCTAGAAGGGTTAAGTTTCCTACTAGAAAATTTTCCTGGCAATCCGGTTGTCGTACTCACTGGCAACACTGACGACACAGTTGCTTTAAAGGCAATTCAACATGGTGCGCAAGACTACCTAGTAAAACAAGATTTACGACCAGATATTCTTGTAAAAACTTGTAATTATGCTATAGAAAGAAAGAAAATTAATGTAAAACTCAAAGAAGCATTTCAGCGAGAAGAAGATTTAAACGATGAGTTGAGAGATAAAAATATTGAGTTAAACATAGCCTTTGAGGCTTTAAAAGAAGAAAAAAAACATGTGGAAGAAAAGAACCAACAAATCAATTCATTTATAAGCATGTTGGTAAACGATTTAAAAAACCCTATTAGTGCAATAGCTTCTCTTTTAGGTTTAATTAGCGAGGAACCACTGACCGAAAAACAACACAAGTATATCAGCCAGATTCAAAGGTCATCAGACTCGATGTTAGAAAATATTTTAAGAATTATTGATACCCAGTATGCTGCTGATGGTGTTGTAAAGGTAAATTTACAAGCCGAAAACCCTTATTTTACAATTAACTCGGCACTCGATAAGTATATAGTAGAAGCTATTAGAAGAAATATAATTGTTGAAATCACATATAAGAACAATTTACCCGATACTTTGATTGATAAAAGTACTCTTAACAGTGTTATTTCAAGTATTTTTGAGGCTATTTTTAAGATGAATGATAGTGCTTCAAGAATAATAATTGGCACAGAACAAGATGGCGAATATTTAGTCTTAAAGTTTTTGGATAAACTACTAACATTAACAGACAAACAAATAAATCAGCTACTAACCGCAAGCGATACCATTGATTTAGGTTCTACTTCCATAGTATCTAACCATAGCATAGAATTAGGATTGGTAAAGCAGTTAGTTCAAATGATGGGGGGCGATTTTAATATTAAGAAAAGTGAAAGGGGAAAAGGGACTCTATTCGCTCTTTCACTACGTGTTGCCGAGACTGTGCACGCTTCAAAGTAAAAACTTTTTAATTATCTCAATAAATACATTTTACCAAAACCATTTTTAAATAAATCGTCGCCTTCAGTCTCCCTATGCTCATATAAATCATTCGATTTTGGTATCATCACACGATATAAGTACACACCGTTTGCTAATTGACCACCAAATTCATCTTTCCCGTCCCAAGCATATTCAGAAATATTATTACCGGCTCGTATTGGTCCTAATTCATCTTGAGTAATTTCCCTTACAACCCTTCCTGATACGGTCATAATCTGAATTTTCAATTCTGAAGGAATCTCACTTCCTGTAAGTGTAAAAACGAATCTAACATTATCTGAGAAAGGATTAGGGTAAGGGTAAAAGTTAGTGATTGAAGATTTGTTTACTACTTCAAAACGTACTCGATAGGGTTTAACTCCCGCAGAATTCCCAGATAAATCGGCCCCTTGTGCTACAAATACGTACTTGCCATCTTCTAGCTCAGGCTGAAAGAAAATCTGAAAATCATTATTTTCATTAGCAGACCAACTTACCCTAGTATCGTTAAAGTGAATGCGTTCAAACTCACTTTGTTGATTACCAATCTGAATATCTTCAATTGAGCACGACTCGCACTTCGCAAGAAATAAGTCTAATCCGGTGGTATCGTTGCGAATTAAAAATTTATTTTCGTCTTTTAAGCTCACTGCAATGATAGGAGCAGGGGAAACAATTTCGCCATCCATAATGTGTATACCATCAAAAACCA
>CAZFQW010000511.1:0-3271 GCA_964521225.1 uncultured Roseobacteraceae bacterium | reverse complement strand
TCTTTCTCGTTCTCTAAACGAAGGTTTCTCTGGTGGTGAAAAAAAGCGTAACGAAATCTTCCAAATGGCTATGTTAGAACCTAAGTTATCTATTTTAGATGAAACCGATTCAGGTTTGGATATCGATGCGCTTAGAGTTGTAGCCAATGGTGTAAATACACTGAGAAATAAAGGCAATGCATTCATAGTAGTTACTCACTACCAAAGACTCTTAGACTACATTGTTCCTGATTATGTACATGTACTTTACAAAGGAAGAATTGTAAAATCTGGCACAAAAGAATTAGCCTTAGAGTTAGAAGAAAAAGGTTATGACTGGATTAAGAAAGAATTTGCAACTACTGAGGCCTAAAAAAACATTTAATCGCTAATAATGGAAGACACTGTATTAATCCCTCAATTACAAGAGGACTCAAACATACATTTTGAGCGATTTTCCGATGCTTTTAAAAGTGGAAATCATTCCCCACTTAACGAAATAAGAAAATCTGCTCTAGAGAGTTTAAATAAACTTCAATTTCCCACTATCAAAAATGAAGAGTGGAAGTACACTAGCTTGAAATCACTTTTGGCAACAGGCTTTAACCTTGAGGCAGAAGGGCAATTACAGAATTTCAAGAACCTGCTCGGAAAGTTCCCTTCTAAAGCAAAAAATCAGTTGGTTTTTACCAACGGAATGTTTTCTGAAGAGCTTTCGACCATAGCAAAAAATCAAGCATTTGTAATTGCAGATGCTTTTAAGAGTTACGACCAACAACAAGCCATAATTGAAACGCATTTTGGTAAATATGCCGATGCTAGTAAAGAGGCATTTGTTGCGCTCAATACTTCATTTAATAAAAATGTGGTGTTAGTACACATTCCCAAAAACTGTAGTGTTGAGTCTCCTATCGAAATACTCTTTTTACACGATGCTAACACTCATGCGGTAATTTCACAACCAAGAATATTGGTTGTTGTAGAACAAAGCGCATCGGTGAAAATTAATGATAGACATTTAGTAGATGGTGCCCACGAAGTATTTGCGAATGTAGTCATAGAAACGTTCGTTGCTGCTAATGCAAATTGTACCATTTCGCACTTGCAGAATGTGCCCGAAAACGTTTCTATCGTTACTACCAACAAAGCTTTCCAAAATCAGGACAGTGTTTTTACAGATAATGTAGTTACTACGCATGGAAAACTGATTAGAAATAATTTAGATATCGTGCTAGATGGCTCAAATACTGAGGCTAACATGAACGGTTTATACATGATTGACGGCAAAACACATGTAGATAATCATACTTCTGTAGACCACAAAATGCCTCATGCTAATAGCAATGAGTTGTACAAAGGCATTATGGATGGAGAAGCAAATGCGGTATTTAATGGGAAGATTTTTGTGAGGCAAGATGCACAAAAGACAAATGCTTTCCAATCGAATAATAACATATTACTGTCTGATAAGGCTTCTATAGATACCAAACCGCAGTTAGAGATTTGGGCCGATGATGTAAAATGTTCTCATGGTGCCACCATTGGTGCGCTCGACGAAGACCCACTTTTTTACCTTCAGGCAAGGGGAATCCCTAAAAATAAGGCAAGAGCACTATTATTAGAGGCATTTGCGAACGATGTCTCGAGAAATATCAGCGACGAAAATTTTAAAGCCGAGATAGAAGCCTTAGTGGAGTCGAGATTTTAATAATAGCTTTATACTAATATTATTTATGTATGATTCTATCAATTAAAATCATACTTTCGCCCGAAATATTTACTATTTCGGGCTTTTAATTTAAATACAGAAATGGCAAAACTAACAGGCGTTGGAGTCGCTTTAATTACTCCCTTTACCAAAGACTCATCACAAGTTGATTACGAAAGCTTTAAGAAGCTAATCGACAATTTAAACCCTTATGTAGACTACTTTGTAGTAAATGGAACTACGGCGGAGTCTCCCACACTTTCTCAACAAGAAAAACAGGATATTCTTTACTTCGTACAGGAAAATAATGTAGACAAAAAACCAATAGTATTCGGGTTAGGTGGCTACAACACAAAGGGCATTATTTCCATTTTCAACGAAATGGATTTAAGCGGTGTAGACGCGATACTTTCCGTCTCTCCACAGTATGTAAGGCCCTCTCAAGCAGGAATTATAGCATTTTAATGTTTTAGCAGACGCTTTCACAAAGCCGATTATACTGTACAACGTACCTTCAAGAACTGGCTCTAATATGAGTAGCGAGACTACAATCACTTTATCTCAGCACCATAATATTATTGGTATTAAGGAGGCTTCCGGCGATATTCCGCAGTGCATGGAAATAGCTGCTCAAAAATCTGATGATTTTTTACTCATCTCAGGGGATGATAGCATTACCATACCCCTTATTTCTGTGGGTGGTGTAGGAGTAATTTCTGTAATTGCCAACGGGCTAGCACAGCCTTTCTATAAAGCAGTACACCAAGCTTTAGAAGGAGATTTTAAAGCGGCTAGGGAAACTTACTTTCCTATCATGAAACTCAACCAATTATTATTTGAAGAAGGGAATCCGTCGGGTATAAAGGCAGTATGTGAATTAAAGAAATTAGGGAACGCAACGGTACGCCTTCCTTTAGTAAAAGCATCGGAACCACTTACAGAAAAATTAAAGAAACAACTTGGTTTAATCTAACCTGAGATTTTTATTTAAACATCTCATAGTCAATAATATAATCGTCTTTCTGAACGCAGTGAAGAAACCTATATGCCAAATGAACAGTTTGTTTAACGCTAGCACACTATAGCCCCTCAGTTCGCAAAAATGCTCTTTGTATAGAAATTTTAGCTTTACTTCTGCAAACCTTACTTGATCTAAGTTGAAAGCTTTGAGCTGATTAGAGTTTCTTCCTACTTTTAAATTGTGTTTTAATTGACACAAAAAAAGGTACTCATATTTTATGAGTACCTTTTTTAAAAAACTTTACTAAGCTTATTTAGCAGCTTTGTTTTTCATATCTTGAACTTCAAGGCGGATTTCTTGTGCGATAGTTTTAATGTCTTGCATTCCTTTTCTAACGCGAGTTCCTGCCGCTTGAACGTCTTTGTCATAGAATTTAGAGAAGTCATCCTCCATATTCATAACCATCTCTTTCAATTGATCAAATCTACTACTCATTGTAAAATATCTTTAATGATGTATAATGTTTTAAAAAATCGTTGAATTATAATGCCAATTTAGAAAATGTTTTAGGAAGAAATCAAGCTTTACGGCACTTATAAGTGAAAAAACAGCAATCTATTAAC
>CAZFQW010000510.1:0-3272 GCA_964521225.1 uncultured Roseobacteraceae bacterium | reverse complement strand
TCTTTAAATTTCTTATTTTCAAATGCTTACAAAAACTTAAACATGCTCTAAAATTGAATCGTTACTCACTACTTTTTAAAGCACCATTTCGTTGGGTTTAATTATGCCCAAAGTAGCTTTTATATCGCTGGGGGTATTAATTGTTATTCCTGATTTTTTGAAATCGAATAAGTAAGAAGGTTCTTTTTGTTGTTTTAGTAACTCGAAATTAATTTGAGCAAATTGTTCTGCACTAAAAATTCCTATTTCTTTACCGGGTAAAATGGTAAACATTCTAGCACCTTTATTCTTTGTAAGAGGGAGGTTAGCCCACATTTCACGGTTGTATTTTACAATGGTTCTGTTATCGCCACATACCAAGTAAACCGCTTCTACTGCTCGGTTTTCAATGGAATTTTCTTCGGGAAGTTGGAAATCGAACGAGGCAAAAATATCTATTCTTTGGTCATCTTTCATAAAATAATCGTAGTTGTGAATCCCGAAATTACCGAAGCTAAATGTTCTGAAAACGGCAGCCATTTCATCGGCTTTTTTTTCCTCTTCTAAAATTTTAGCCAATTCTTCCTCATATTTATTTTGCCAATCTTCTGCTGGGAGTCTTAGCAAATGAGTGAGGGGCATTACCGCTTCTAACTCAGTATAAAACTTTCTTTTTGTTTTGCGCTCTTCTAATAAAATACCATACGTATTTTCTCCAACGTGTACTATTTTTTCGGTATGATATTTAATTTCTTTTACCCATTTAGGCATTTTTTGAGAATTAGCTGTGGTTTTCCAAACCATGAACGAGGCAGGGTAATTTTTGCCTTTAAATAATATCTTATTATAAAGTCTGATATTTAAATAAGAAATTCCGTACGACTTAAATTGAGCACTTGCAGGCTTCTCTTTTCCTATTTTTTTTGCGCTATAAACCGAACCATATTGGATATCTAAAAAAGCGTTATAATCGAAAATGAAGTGAGTTTCGGCATTAAAAGGGAATTTTTCAGGTTTCTTTTCTTCCAGAGAAACGGAAAGAGCTTCTTTTTCTTTGTTAGGTTCTACTTTCGGTTGCCCTACTAATTGCCATGCTCTTTTCTCTTCATTTAAAGAATAGAATTGATATTCGTCTCCTTTTACATAGGAAGCCATTTTAATTTCAGCGTTTTTCCCTGATTTTAAAAACACTTCTTGTTTGCCCTGTTTTGCTCTTATATCAAACATTCCTGCTGTTTGGAAAATCTTATTTTTATTTCCGTCTTTATATTCCATGGGTATCCCCGAAAGGAAAATATCAACAGCATCGTGAAATTCCCTGTATTTAATTTCCACATTGCCCAAAATAAGATTTCCCTTTGCATCGACTAAGGCTGCTGAAGGGATTTTTATGATAGTGCCGTTTGGGTGTTTAAGAATACCTCCCTGTGCAGCATCAATTGTGTAGTTGGTATAAACTATATCCATTTCGGGGATAGGAGGGGCAATTAATGGCTTTTTTTCTTGCTGACAAGAAAATATAAACAATGCACCTAGCAATAAATAAATTATTTTTTCTTTTTTAATTGAATTCATAATCATTAGTAGTTTAAGGGGTTTCTTATGAAAATTAAAATCAGCGTTTATTATTCGCACTACGAATTCTTTTATTTATTAAAATCTTAATTATCAATTTTAATTTGAAGATTTCTTGAAGTAGTCTAAAGCAATTTCGGCATAGCTGTATTGCTCTCCCAAGTAGCTGTTTCCGTAGGGGAAGGCTTTTAATTTGTAATGCTTTTTTAGGGTTGTGGGAGTGTTCAGCATCCCTCTGTTATAGGCAGTTGCCAAAAGGAGTACTTGCTCGTTAACTGATTGCGGGAACTCCTCGCCCCAACGTTTTTCTAAGATTTGATAAAAGGCATTTAAATACTGTATTTGCCATTCGGTATCGCTCAACCGGCAGATTCGCTCTGCCCTTATTTCATTTTTTGCCGTTGCTTTATACTTAAAAGCGGCAGCATTGGGGAATACTTTGATATGTCGCTCAATAGTTTCTGCAAACGAGGGTTTCATTTGGAACCTGCCAATAGAAAAATCGGCGCCTTCGGTGCCATGTTTTACATAGAGAACTTCTAAAAACTTGGTTTCAAAAATATTTCTAAACATAGAGTAACGGAGCAGTTCGGGGAATACGACCGCTTTCAGGATTTTAGCCTCAGAGGCGGTTCCGCAAACCTTGGTGAATTCCGCTTGCTGAGTTGCTAGGAAATTTTGAGCATTTGTATAATCATCTCCAAAAATATCTTCAAAATTGTTGGAAGATTTCGTGCTTAAAATGAGGGCAAAGCTCAGGATAAAAATTGTAAGTGTTTTCATGCCTAAAAGAAAGGCAAAAGCTTATCCATTGCTGTTTTTGAGGAAACGAGAGGCAATGAAAGTAATTCAATAATCAATAAATGATTTTTGAAAATCATTTATTGATAGGTATGAATAAAAAAGCCTTCCTTAATTAAGGAAGGCTTCAAGTTTATCTGACTGTTAGATCTAAAGGGGGGTATAAAAGTAACTTATACCGTCATTATATCTTCTTCTTTTGCCGAAACTAAATCATCGACTTTCTTAGAAAATTCATTGGTTAACTCTTGCACTTTACCTTCTGCATCTTTTATAGCGTCTTCAGAAGCACCCTCTTTTTGCAATTTCTTTAGAGAGTCGTTAATATCTTTTCTAATATTTCTGATGCTCACTTTACCGTGTTCTGCTTCTGCTTTCGCCTGCTTTACTAAATCTCTTCTTCTTTCTTCGGTAAGTGCAGGAACATTCAAACGAATTAACTCGCCATCGTTCTGAGGGTTAATGCCTAAGTCGCTATTGGTGATTGCTTTTTCAATATCAGGGATAATATTTTTTTCCCAAGGCTTTACTACTATCGAGCGTGCATCGGGAGTGTTTATAGAGGCAACTTGGCTAATCGGGGTAGGAGTTCCGTAATATTCAACCATAATACCATCGAGCATAGAAGGCATTGCTTTTCCTGCTCTAATTTTAGTTAATTCATGCGATGTATGCTCTACGGCTTTCTCCATTAATTCTGCTGCTTCGCTCAAAAACATTTCTATCTCTTCCATATTCCTAAGTTATGTTGCTTGATAATTATGATATTCAAAATAAAGTGATTTTTCTACATTGTAATTAAGGTGCCTACTTCTTCACCTTTTATGAGGTTTAATAAGTTGTCGGGTTTATTCATGTCGAATACTATAATCGGGAGATTATTTTCTTTACAGAGTGTAAATGCAGTCATATCCATT
>CAZFQW010000509.1:0-3274 GCA_964521225.1 uncultured Roseobacteraceae bacterium | reverse complement strand
GGCCTTATTGATTGCCGCAGCAGCCAAATCAGCACAATGGCCATTTTCTTCATGGTTGCCACGAGCCATGGAAGGCCCTACTCCATCAAGTGCTATTTTTTATGGCTCGCTATCTGTCCATTTTGGTGTGTATTTATTGATGAGAACTCATCCCTTATGGCAAGAGCAAATAGTCGTTAAAGTCATTATTATCCTCTTAGGATTAGCTACCGCTTTTATTTCCCATTTTATCTCTCAGGCTCAATCTTCTATCAAACCACAAATCGCCTATGCTTCCATTACGCAGATAGGAATTATGTTTATCGAAATTGCTTTAGGTTGGCATACACTTGCTTTACTTCATTTTGCAGGAAATGCTTTCCTCAGAACCTATCAGTTATTAATCTCTCCATCTATAGTAAGCTATTTGATTCGTGACCAGTTGTACCACTTCGTGCCTTCTTTACCCAAAAAAGAAAGCAAATGGCGAAACACTTTATATGTATGGGCCATGAACGAAGGCAATTTAGACCAAATGATGTCTAAATTATTTAGGAGAATTAAAGAAGGAGGGCAATACCTACAATTTATTAATTATCAAAACGTGCTCTACTTTTTTGTGCCCCTCTATTCTCTCGGGGTTTTCTTCTATTATTTTCCAGAATACATCTCAGGAATTATAAAAGATTACCTATCCATAACTATCGCTCTTTCTGGTTTTTTGATGGTACTTCGTTCATTTTCAGAACGAAAACACCCTCGTTTGGCCTGGGTCTTAATTTTATTCAATCATATCAGCTTGGCGTTAGCAGTATCATTTAATGAACATATTGAGTTTATTGAGACCTTCATTTTCTTGATCGGGATTATAAGCTCTGCCTTATTAGGTTTTATCTGTCTTAGCCTAATTAGGAAAAAAGAATCCTCATCAAGCAATATGTACGACTATAAAGGATACTTTGTCAAGTATCCCACATTGTCAATTTTATTTTTTATTGCCACACTAGGGTTAGAGGGCTTTCCTATCACATCGGCATCTATTGGTGAAGATTTATTATTTAGCCATATCCATCAAGACCAATATGTGTTGGCATTCATCATTGGTGCTAGTTTTATCATTAGTGGTATCGCACTTATTCGCATTTATGCCAGATTATTTTTAGGCCCTTACATAAGCCCCAAACAATCAAATCCATTAAAAACCTCTTAAAATCAAAAAGATGAATACTATTGATAATTCAGTATCTAATCCAACTATTCCTGCAGATGGAATAGAAGGGTTAAAAAAATATTGGCAAAAAGACCTTTTGGCTGGTTTTTTAGTTTTTCTATTGGCTTTACCCTTGAGTTTAGGAATTGCTAAAGCGAGTGGTTTCCCCGCGGCAATGGGTGTATTATCCGCCATTATAGGGGGGTTAGCTACTACTTTTTTTAAGGTAGCTCCTCTGTCTATTAAAGGACCTGCTGCCGGACTTATTACCGTATGCGCTGGTGCCGTAATTGAATTTGGCGGTGGTGAGCAAGGCTGGAAAGTTGCCAGTGCTATTATTATTGTAATGGCGATAATTCAGATAGCGCTGGGATTCTTGAAATTGGGTTCTTTGAGTTCTTTTTTTCCCCTTTCTGCTATTCATGGCATGCTGGCGGCCATCGGATTGATTATTATTTTAAAGCAAATTCCCGTGTTGCTAGGTGATGAACCCACGCTTTACGATGGGGAAAGTCCGATTGAGTTATTTTTCGATATTCCAGAATTTATCCTTCACATGCACTGGCACATTGCCGTTGTTGGGATTATGGGGCTATTCATCATGTTTGGTTTCCCACAATTAAAAGCGCAAATCCTAAAAAAAGTACCGGCTCCTATGGTTGTTTTGTTGGTTACCATACCGCTTGCCATACACTGGCACTTTAGAGAGACTGAAGGCGTTTATTCTTTGGTGACTATCGGGAATTTTTGGGGGGATTTTGGATTCCATTTCGACTTTTCTGCCATAGCAACCTTTGCCTTTTGGAAATATGTTTTCATGTTTCTGTTCATCAATAGCATCGAATCTTTACTGACGGTAAAAGCAGTAGATGAATTGGACAACACACCCCGAAAAGCCAATCCCAATGCCGACCTTATAGGGGTTGGTGCAGGGAATTTTTTCAATGGATTTTTAGGGGGTATTCCTCTTATTTCTGAGGTGGTTCGAAGCTCTGCCAGCATAGGGTTTGGTGCTGTAACCAAATGGGCTAATTTTTTTCAGGGCGTTTTCTTGTTACTCGCTATGATTTTCTTAATCCCCTTTATCGAAATGATACCCAATGCAGCGTTGGCTTCCATGCTCATCTATGCAGGATACCGATTAGCCACTCCCAATGAATTTATCCATACGTATCATATCGGTAAAGAGCAATTTGCTGTTTTTCTAATTACCATTTTGATAACACTAGCAGAAGACTTGTTACTGGGAATTGCTGCTGGAATTATATTAGAGCTTATTATTTATGCTGTAAAAGGAACCAAGTTTAATAATATTTTTAAAGCTAAATACATCCATAAAATCAGTGGGAATGAACACCTTATAGAAGTAGAAGGTGCTGCTCAATTTTCAAATTTAATTGGTTTTAAAAATGTTTTGGAACACATAGAAGACAAAAAAGACATTATGGTTGATTTTAGTAAAACCAATCTGGTGGATCACTCCTTTATGGACTTTATCACCTATTTTAAAAGTGAGTACGAAAGTAGAGGTGGACATGTTGAATTGAGAGCCATCGAAAATTTAACTCCCGTTTCTTATCATGAGTTATCAACTCGAATAAGAAAAAAATAGTTTGAAAAGTACTACCCACAATCGAGTAGGCGGCCGTGAGCAGCAAAGCTCACGGCACACCTCTTTCCAAGCGGATCACACCACCGTACGTACGAACCTCGTATACGGGGAGGTTCGTCAACTTGACCTGCGTTCATGAGAGTAGTCCGTCATTGGCTGCCCCGCCTTTGTTTTAAACCTCCTACGGTGATAGTGGAGTTAAGGAGGGGGCTTTCAAGTAGCGCTTCATACCGTCCAAGACCTCCCTCGGTAAGGCAATTAGCCTTCGATGAAATCCTGCTCAGTTTATTGAGAAATCGACCGAATTTGATAAATAGTTCAAAAAGTTAAGAGACCTTAAAGCAAAGGCAAAATCTTGTTTAGAATTTATAATTTGTGTCATTATTTTTTGTTTCGGATTTCGTGCTTCGAATTTCGAGTTTGTATATGGTTAGATAATCTCACAACTTCCTTTGCCGCTACCGAGATTGGTG
>CAZFQW010000508.1:0-3278 GCA_964521225.1 uncultured Roseobacteraceae bacterium | reverse complement strand
TAACTCCCTTGCTCTTCTAAATTCTTATACACGGAATTCTAAATACTGCCAAAATAATTTTTCCTTTCTACCTTCTTTAGGAGTGCTTTTCATGCGAGAGCAATCTAATTATCCTAGCAATACATTCCAAAGTAATCTTACACCCATAGATTTTGTAAGACTCACTCATTAACTGACTATGCAAAAGGAAATATTGCATAACACACAGTTTTTTTTAGAGGTAAGTACTACTTTAGAAACGCCTTTTATTCTTAAAAATGCAGATGTTTTTATCCAAACGGGGTATGCTTATGGGATTAAAACAATGGACAGAATAAAAGGAGAAAACTATATCCTTGAACTAGACCAAACACAACGTTATAGCAGCAAAAACAGAGTTAGTTATTTTAATGCTTCAGTAGGATTCCAATTCAATTTTTTAGACATAAAAAAAGCCACTTCAAAATGAAGCAGCTTCGTTGAATATTGCTATCAAAATATCAACTCTCTTTCCACTTAATACTGCAACCAATTGCTTTAGAAGTTTTAGTAGAAACTTCTTTCCCTTCCATTAACTCATTGATGGCATCTTTTACAAAGTGAGTGTCGGCTGCTGAACCATCTTTAGGATTATTATCGATACCTCCAATGTAAAGTACATTAAGGTCTTTGTCTAAAATATACATGTGAGGAGTCTTTGTAGCCCCAAAATCTCTTGTGATTTGCTGCGTTTCGTCTTGTAGATAGACAAACGGATACTCTTTTTCTTCCGCTCTTTTTTTCATCTCGTCTAAAGAGTCGCCTGGTTGTTTTACTACATCGTTTGGATTGATGGCAATTACCGGGTAGCCTTTAGGGGCAAATTCGTTGTGTAGGTCTATAATTCGCTGCTCGTACATTTTAGCATAGGGGCAGGTATTACAAGTGAAAGTAAGGATAAACCCTTTTGCCTCTGTATAGTCGGCAAGCGATACCATTTTGCCATCAGTTGCATTTTTTAGTTTAAAATCTTTGGCTTTATCACCTACTTTTAAGCCGTCGGCTGTGGGTGCTAGTGTGGTAATTGCACTCATTAAAAGAAATGAGAGGATTGAAAAGCCTAGAACAGGTAATAGTGATTTACGTTTCATAGCATTGTAATGATTAGAATGAAAATTAATTTATTGAATGTGCTTTTCTATTAAAGCGTTAAGTGTTTCTTGATTAAACTCTTTTGCATGAAACTCTCTAATTCCCTTTGCATGATTGATAACCAACGTTGCCGGAATATCGCCTTGCCATTTAGTGCTTACCTTATCAACCCATTTGTTGGCATCCAGCTCATCTAACAAAAAAAGCTGCGATTGAAGGTTTTTCTTTTGCGCAAATTTCTTCACTTTAGTTTCTAAGATATCGGCAAAATCTACACTAATCAATAAAAACTGAACTCCTTTGTCCTTATAAGCTTCCCTAGCATTTTCAAAATAAGGAAGCTCGGCAATACAAGGTTTACACCAAGTTGCCCAAAAATTAATAACTCTTAATTGATTACTAGGTTCATTTAAAATCGTTTCTAACTCAGCCACATCAATAACCTTCACTTCTTGCGAATAGGTAACTGATAAGCCGAAAAAAGAAATTAGAAGGGTAATTCCTATTTGTTTTAACATGAGAGTGAAAGGAAGTGAAATGATTTGTGTATTATAAAAACCTCAAAAAAACAGCGATTCAGAAAACAAGGTTGATTGTGTGAAAAGCTTTAACGTAACTTTAATTATTCTTTGGCTGTTTTGCAAGCACCAATTTCCCATATCTGCACGCCCTCTTTGGCTGCTTTGTAAGCGTTTTTGTAGGTAACGCCATCGCACCCACAAATAGGGTCTGAACTTGTTTCGAAAGGGACATTTATTTCAGTTCCTTTGCAGGGTATTATTGCATCAAGCGTTTCAAAATCATTTATTACATTTTCAATTAATGTAGTCCGAGAGCAGCGAGTAGCCGTGTAAACACCTGCGTAGGCAGAGTTTTCTTGTTTGTTTGCGTATACTAAGTAGGTTTGTTCTTCATTGTATACAAAGTCGCAAGAGCTATATCCACCTTCCATAAAAATGGTTCTACTGGTGTACCACTCACCTTTCCAATGCTTCAATATTTCCATTCTGGCTAAGTAGCCATCGTCCGTAGAAATTATTCCGGTAACTACTCCTATAAAAACGGCATCGGAGGCAATAACGGCATCTTCTACCGCAATTGAGGCTAATGGGCATATACATGGTACAAACTCTCCATTGGCCCATGTGCCTATTCGTGCTTCTCCATCGGCTTTTATCATAAATCCGCTACCGTCCATTTTCCCATTTTTAAATTCTCCTTCATATAATTGCCCACTCCTCCAAGTCATTTTACCTCGCCCATCTATTTCTCCATTTTTGAAAGTGCCCTCATAAACAGTTCCGTTTGCATAAGTAAATTTCCCGTTTCCGTTTTGCGTGCCATCAACCCAGCTTCCTACATAAATATCGCCATTGGGCCAGTAGAATTTGCCTTTTCCTTGTTTTCTACCTTCTCTCCATTCGCCAAGGTAGTAGGCGCCATTGGGCCAGCTCATTTTTCCTTCTCCATGCATTAAATCGTAGCGCCACGAACCTCTGTACTTTGCTCCATCGGGCCAAGTGAATGTGCCTTCGCCATGCTTAAAATTTTTGCGTGTTTCGCCCTCGTAAACCCCCTGCGATTCTTCTGTTGCGGTGTCTTGCGCAAAAGCAAAAGAGGTAAAAAGGCTTAAAAGTAAAATGCTTGTAATTTTTAGTTGATATTTCATAGTGTTGGTTGTAAATTATTAAATGTGTGAAATAGTGATTGAATGATTGATTTAGCGGATGAGTAAATTTATCATGTACCAAGTTCTTTGTTACTAAAAAAATTCGTTCAGAGGCTTCCAATTGCCTATTGGTAAATAAAGTATAAAGTTGTTAAAAACTGAATTAGTTGGTTAGTTTTGTTCGCACCCCAAAAACAAACAGCGATGCTTAAAAATAGAGTTTTATGACCTATTTCTATGCTAACCTTCGTTATTACAAAAGTTAGAACACTTTCATTTCAGTTATACACGGCTCTTGGAAATACATTTTAGTTAGGTTAAAAGATATGTATTTATGTATGTTTTTTTTGTAAAAAAAGCGATTTTAGAAGTTGTAGAAATGATGCCTATATACTAAAACGCACTCAGAAAAATTATGAAAAGAATGATTAAACTATTAGCAGAAGCCTGTGTAGAATTTAGTGTATAAGGGAGATTACAAATTGGAAATAAATTGGCA
>CAZFQW010000507.1:0-3286 GCA_964521225.1 uncultured Roseobacteraceae bacterium | reverse complement strand
CGACGAATTATTACAGAAATCATTTTGCATTCATTTCTAAAATACTTCCAATTAAGTGGATAAGAAATTCTGTCCGTCCTAAATTTCTACAAAGCTGCCTACTTTAAGTACAAACGGCGATAAGTTTTGTTAAAATCAGACAAATCGGCAAAGTTATCATAGCTAAAAATAACGTTATTCACATAAGATTTAGCCACTAATAGGTTTACCTTTGTAGCCCGAATCTTTCACTATCAAAGAGATTAATTTTCACAGAAATTATTTATACATGAAATATTTATTTTTCATCAGCAGTTTTTTATTCGTTCTGGTACAAGCAGAAGTTCAAGGGCAAAATCGTTTTAATTTTAGTGCTGGCAAGCTTTCAGGAACTACAATTAACGGTATTAAATACAATGTTTTTGAGAGTAGCCCCACCAAACGTGTAGTAATTACCCAAGGCGCAACAACTGTTTACTGCAACCGAGCTACCGAAAATGCGCTTACAAAAGATGTTACCGCTACCGGTAATGTAATTGTGAAGCAAGACAAAATGAAGATTACGGGCGAAACGATGTACTACTATCAAAAAACAGGTTTGGTAATTATTTCTGGGAAAGAAGTGAAAATGACCCAAGAAGATATGCTCCTCACCACCGATAAACTGTATTATAATATGAACAATGGAAATGCTTATTACCTAAAAGGTGGGCATGTGGTTCAGAAGCAAATGGACTTAACCAGCCAAAGAGGTTTTATGAATAGAAAAAATAATATTCTCTCTTTTAAAAGCCGTGTAATAATGAAAGACTCTGTGAAAAATCAGACGATTGAAACCGATACGATGTCTTATAACACTACTACACAAATTGCTACCTTCCCAGTAAGTACGTTTGTAAAAGGGAAAGATGGCTATGTTTTAGCTCAATTTGGAGGTGCTTTCCACAATGCTACGCAAGAAATATTTTTCAGAGGAAAAACGATTTCGCAAACGATTGACTATGCACTCGATGCAAACGATTTGTATTTAAACGATTCGCTAGATTATGGCATTGCCAAATACGATGTGAAACTGAACATCAAAAAGGAGAAAATCAATATTTTCGGCGATGAGATGAAATACAACAACGGCATGTCTGACATGAAAGCATACGGGCATGCCTATATGGAGATGCCTATCAACTCTAGAGATACCCTTTTCTTATCGGCAGATACTTTGTACTCTGTGGTCGATACTGCAAACAACCGTACTATGTACGCTTACAATAATGTACAAGTTTACAGTAAACAAATGCAGGGTATATGCGACTCGCTCATTTATAACTTATCTGACTCTATGATCTACTTCTATAATGCGCCAGTGCTGTGGTCGCAAGGAAGCCAAATAACGGGTAATATGATTAGCGCAAAACTTGAAGAAGATGATATTGATAGAATGTTTATCGATAGTGATTCTTATATCGTTTCACAAGATAGCTTGGGAAATTATAACCAAATTAAAGGGAAGGAAATGGTTGCTCATTTTAACCAAGGTTTTATTACTAAGGTAGATATTGATGGTAATGGGGAAACAATCTACAATGCATTGGAAGGGGATACACTATTTTTAGGAATGAATTATATAAGCTGTAGCAAAATGGTTGTCTATTTTGCTGACTCGAACCAAATTAGTGATATTACTTACATCACACAACCAGAAGCGAAATTTATTCCGCCACATGAGTTAAAAGAAGAAGATAAATTTTTAGAGGATTTCAACCCTCAATTTAACAAAACCCCTTCTCCTGCTTTAGTTTATCGACTTCGAAATAAGTTAGATGCTATTATTGAAGAAGAAAATCCTAAGAGTAAAAAATAAATTGCGTTGTTTGAGTATCTAAAAACAAATCAACAAGTAACCGTGCCACGATTTATTATTGAAAAGGTGCTGTTGAGCGAACTTTGCAGGAACTTACTGCACAGAGGTTTTAGGAAATCTGCTTAAAAGTTACACATAAAAAAAGCGCTACATTCAAAACAAGAATGTAGCGCTTTTTTTGGTTTTGCCATACTACTAAAAGTGGTCAATTTCTACATCAGGATGCGATTTCATATAAGCTTCAATTTCAGGAACCTCAATTTTACTATCTCGGCAGTACAAAACTGAAATGGCTGCGTTTTTTTCAATTGGCTTTAACGATGCTACTGGCGTATCGGTAAAAATCAGAATACTTAATTTGGCTAAACCAGAAAGCGGCTTTATGCTCGTGATAGGTGTCTGAGAAAAAGTTATCTCTTTTAAAGTATTCATCCCTTTTAAAGGTTCTAAATCTTCTATTTTGGTTTGCGATAGGTAGAGTACTTCTAATTTTTTTAAACTGCGCAAGGCAGTAATGTTAGAAACAGCATTATCGCTACAGTTGATAAACCTTAGTTCTTTCAAACGGCTAATAGGTGCCAAATTGGATACTTTGGTTTTCTGGAATTGAATAATTCGCAAGTTGGGCAAGCCAACAAGTGGGCTAATATCTGCAATTTGCGTGTAAGAAAACCTTAGCTCTTCTAGTTTAGTAAGCGACTTAAAGGGTGCTAAAGAACGAATATTGGTATTATCTACCGATAAAACCTTAAGATTACTAAAAAAGCCAATTGCACTAAAATCATCTAGCTTTGTTTCAAACAAATCTAGTTTTTCTAACTGCTTTAAACCTGTTATAGAATTTAAAGATTTAATTGGAGTACCTGCACAATAAATTACCTTCAAATTAGGATGCTTATTGAGTTCTTTAAGGTCGTTTACGTAAGTATAAGAGCAGTTTAATACTTGTAAGTTAGGCAGGTTAGCAATGGGCGCTAACGAAGAAATACTTGCATAAGAACAGTCTATTTCAGTAAGGTTTTTAAGGTCCTTCAGTGGCTCTAAGCTATTGATATTTCTATCATCGCCAAAATCATCAACTCCTGTGCAACTCATTTTTTTTAGAGCATAAATTTTATCTAAATCCGATTTTGCCACCGGATCACCTAGTTGAATTTGGCTTTTAAAACAATCTTTCCAATCGGGGCTTAAATCTTCCCACCAACTAACACTCAGAGGATTTTGGCTATAGGCACTTAAAGAGAACAATATACCTAAGGTGACGATAGCTATTTTTTTAAAAACACGATTAAATTTCAAAATTTCCATATAATCATTCTATGTTTTAAATACGATTTATTCTCAAACAATATAACTAGCATAGTGTCAAAAAATTTTATAAAAGAGAAAATCTATTAAGTACCGATTCAAAATTAAATATAACTAAAATAAATATTTGGAAAAGTTAAT
>CAZFQW010000506.1:0-3290 GCA_964521225.1 uncultured Roseobacteraceae bacterium | reverse complement strand
AGTGTAGGTGGCCATGGTGCTGTCCCCGATATGACTATCGATCCCATCGTACTAAGCAGTACCATCATCATGGAATTGCAAACGATTGTGAGCCGTAGTATAAAGCCTATTGAAGATGCTGTAATAACCGTAGGCGCTATTCAGGGGGGCACAGTTGGTAACATCATCCCCGATAAGGTTACTCTAAAACTGACAGTTCGCACGTTTAAAGAAGAAGTACGCCAACTTGTTCACCAAAGAATAAAAGAAATTTGTAAAGGAACCGCCATTGCCGCTGGGCTTCCCGAAGAAAAATGGCCCAAAGTAACCATTCCTAAAGAATTTACGCCTGCTAATTACAACGACCCCGCACTTACTGAAAAGCTAATTGCCTCTGCTACTAAAACCATTGGCAGCGAAAAAATAATTGCCACCAATCCTATTATGGCGGGTGAAGACTTCGCTCGTTATGGTAGCACAGAGCACGATGTGCCAACTGCCTTGTATTGGTTGGGTACGGTTACCAAAGAAAAAATAGATAGTGGCGACTTACCAGGCTTACACTCCCCGTTCTACTACCCGGAAGCAACACCTTCTATGCAAACCGGAATAATGGTTACTACCAATATGTTGCTCGATTTATTCAACACTAAAAACTAAGTGTTTGGGGCGCATCGGGTTTATCGAACCGAAGATATTTGAGCTGCGCCCCTTTTTTTACCTTCACTACGTTAATTTGAGTGGGGAATAGCTCCATAAAAAAGCTAGCCTTTACAGTAAGTTCTTTTAGGTGTTCGGGTATGGAGGCACGAAAACTGATAAAATGTGCATCTCCTTCAATATCGAATTCTTCTAAGTGTAGCGCTAAACTTTCTTTATCTATCCAAAGCTGGAAATGCTCCTCAAAGTAGTTTTTGGCTACGTCTTCATTCAGCGAAAAGAATTGGTTTAAATCAGCGGGTGTATATTCTGAAGGGCTATGATTTTTTAACGCATCTTGTAAATCGTTAGAAAACACCTTCACCCTGAAATGAATAACTCGCCCAGCAACTTCCCCTTCGGTTAAAGAAAGGAAAACAGCGTGAGTTGGATTTCCCGAAAAAAGGGGAAGCCATACCCAAAACCAACACGTAGAAATCAGCCAAGAATTAATCATGTATATGTAACGCATTGCCGTTTTACTACTTTCAAAGAGTTAGAAGTAATTTTAATCTAGGAGATTTTGGGGAGATAAAGAAATATATTGTATTTTCAGAAAAAAATTAATTCATCACTAAATACAAATACTATGATTTTAGGTGTATCGGATTGGGTAGGTAAAAAAGTAGGACTGAAAGCACTTTATGTGAGAATTGCATTTGTTGTTGCAGTATTGTTATATGGGTTCGGCATTGGGCTGTACTTAATTTTGTGGATTATAAAACTCATTACAAAATAGAGTACTTAATGTTCCTGTTATGCAGTTTGTCTGGTGTAGCGTTATTTCAATGCATAAATCGCTTCCCCAAAAGCGCAATCAATTAAATAAGATAATGGAATTGTTTGCGAATGAAGAATAAAGAAGCAACCCATTATGGTAAAAAATTGAATTGTACCACGCTTTTTCTTGAATTAAGCCATGGTACGATTCTTTTCATTTAGAGCATTTTACCACTTACCGGGCTGCTCAATTTTGAAATTTTCTTTCGCTTTTACTTCTTCTACCATTCTCTTTACATCTTCCAGCAGTTTTTTAGCATCGTAAACGATACCATCTTTAATTGTATATTTCACCCCTCCCACTCTTTTTACTTCGTTGGCATCGTTGAGTTGAATAGCGCCCGTTCCGTAAAGTACCTTTAAGTTTCTAAGTGGATTTTCTTCTACAATTACAAAGTCGGCGAATTTTCCTACCTCAACCGTTCCAATATCGTTTGCCATGCCTAAAGCTTCCGCCCCTTTTAGCGTTGCTGCTCTTATTACCTCTAAGGGGTGAAATCCTGCTTCTCGTAAAAGCTCCATTTCGCGAATGTAGGCAAAACCGTATAGTTGGAAAATAAAGCCTGAATCTGAACCTGTGGTAACACGCCCGCCTCGGTTTTTATATTCATTCACGAAGGTCATCCACAGTTGATAGTTTTGTTTCCATGCAACTTCTTCTTCGGTTCCCCAATCGTGCCAGTGCGAACCATGCGATATGCGACTCGGTTGGTAAAATCGCCACAAAGAAGGCAAGGTATAGTCTTCGTGCCACTCTGCCCGGCGAGCGCGCTGCAAATCGCGGTTGGCTTCGTAAATATTGAAGGTAGGATCTAGGGTGAAATCCATGGCTATTAACGAATCCATCACCCTATTCCAACGGGGCGTGAAAGGCGCTGCGGCTTGTTTCCAGAGCCTGCCCGCTTCGCCAAAGCGGTGTTGCTCGTTGGCATAGTTATAATCGAGCGGATAATCTTGGATGGTGCGGTCGGTAAAGAGTGCTTCGGGCAAGCCGTACCAATGTTCCATAGACGTTAAACCCATTTTGGCGGTATGAAGCACATTTAACCACGCCACATCGGTTTGGGCATGGTGGCAGGCTGAACGCAAATTGTTTTTCTTTGCCTCGTCTAAAGCTGCTGCCATAATATCGGGGCGGGCACCGAAGAACTTAATGCCATCTGCGCCTTGCTTTGCAATACTTTGTACCCACTCCCTCGCCATTACTGGCGATGAAATTCCTTCTTTGCTTCCTTGCCCAAAGGCAGCATAGGCAAAAATTCTAGGAGCGGTAATTTCGTTTTTTTCGCTTTTCTTTTTGTGTTCTAGTACCCAACCTAAGCCATTTCCGCAAGAAGGGTCTCGAACGGCGGTAATCCCGTGTGCCATCCAAAGTTTAAAAACATACTCTGCCGTAGTGCCTTGTGCGGCCCCACCAATATGCCCATGCATATCGATAAAACCGGGCATAAGGTACATTCCTTCGGCATTCAGTTCTTGGTCGCCTTCTTGCGCTTTAGGTCGCTTTTCGGGGTCGATGGGTACGCCGGGGTAGCCCACCGTTTTTATGCTTTTAATTCTATTTTTTTCTACAACGATATCTACAGGCCCTACAGGGGGCGAACCCGCTCCATTAATTAAGGTAACACCTCTAATAATGAGCCGGTTATAAGGGCCGTCGCCCTCTGCCCGAGGAGGTGATTTAGGCACTTCGTTTTGCGCAAAGACTTGCAGAAGGGGCGCAGATAGCAAAAGAGTAACTAATAGAAGGAGGTTCAAATTTTTCACAAGCACAAACATTTAGAGCATGTTTAAAAATTTAATTTCTTAAAAACGAATTATCATAAAATAAT
>CAZFQW010000505.1:0-3294 GCA_964521225.1 uncultured Roseobacteraceae bacterium | reverse complement strand
CGGCGAAATTATGGATAAGTCTTTCATGTTTGTCGCTTTAGATAACACAATAGATTCACTTTCATCGTTAATAGACCGCAACAATAAAGCGTTATTAGTAAGAGATGAAAGCAATAATGTCCACATTCTTACACAAGCCGATTTGCTTTTAGCAATGACTTCGTAATTAATTTTATTGAAGAGATTATAACTTAAAAGCTACTTCTGAAATCATAGAAGTAGCTTTTAAATTTTATCAGCTCAGAAGATAAATCATCATTTTTTCACCTAAAATGTAAAGACTCTTCTTATATTTATTAGCAACATTTAGTCTAAATAGACCTTTGATCAATGGGGGTTCATCAATCTATTGAAACAAACTAATGAGAAGAATCTTACGCTTTTGGCAAACGCTCTCAGAGCTTGGGACTACCTCTTTATTAGCCAACACCGCTAGAAAACACATCATATTATCTAATCAGATAAGCGTACTGATGATTTTTTTAGCCCTAGTTGGGTTTATGACCAACCTCCTTATCGGTCGTTTTTACATAAATTTGAGTGTTGGTATTTTAGGTGTTTTTTTTGTCCTCATTTTATTGCTAAATAGAGCTAACCAAACACTTTTATCGAGAATGCTCTTTGGAATATGCCCTCCAATTATATACTTGTTTCCTATAGTTTTAAGTAAGCATGCTGATGCTGGCAACTTCTTATCATCTCCATTTTTCCTTTTAATATTCTTAGTTATCCCATTATCATTAATCGACTATAAAAAGGAAAAAAACTATTGGCTTATTGCAATAGTGTTCAGTTTAATTTTAAATCTATTTTTCGATAAATTCATAATTAATGTTATAGATAATCGGCCTGATATTTCTTTTTTGACAGACAATTATACTCTTTATCGTTTACCTCATCTATTTTTATGGGTTTCTATTGTTCTAGGCTTCATTTTCCTTAAAAATATAAATCTCTATTACGAAAAAAGATTAGAGGTTTCAAACATTGAATTAATAAGGAAAAACAATCAATTAGGGGTAACAGAGGCAGAATTAAGACAAAACATAGAAGAGCTGCAAACCACTAAAGAGCTGCTTGCCAACCAAAATGAAGAATTAAACAGGTTGTATAAAAAATTAAAATCAGATGAAAGGTTTTTATTAAAAGAATATAAGCGTGTAAAAGACCGCGACGTACAGATTAATCATAAAAACCACGAATTAGAAAGCAAAAACCACGAACTAAACGTAACACTTGAAAAGCTAAAGCAAGCGCAAGCGCAATTGGTACAATCCGAAAAAATGGTTTCGTTGGGTATACTTACCGCAGGAATTGCCCATGAAATTAACAACCCTATTAACTTCATAAACGCAGGAGTTACCGGCCTAAAGCGCTCTGTTAGTAAAATAGTAGAGCTGCTAGAAGAATACCAAAAGCTTACTCCAGAAAATTACCAAGAACAGAACAAACATATCGAGCAATTAAAAAGCAAGTATAGATTCAGTTTGATGCTGGAAACTACATTGAAAGTTGTAGATAATATTGGAACAGGTGCGTACAGAACTACCGAAATTGTAAAAGAACTCAGAACTTTTTCAAGGCTCGATGAAGCCGAACTTAAGACGGTCAATATCCACGATGGTATCGACTCTGTACTTGTTTTGCTCAGGAACCAGTATAAAGATCGTATTGAAATTGTAAAAAAATATGCTGAAATCCCTTTAATTGAGTGCTACCCTGGAAAGCTGAACCAGGTTTTTATGAATATTTTAAGTAATGCAATCCAAGCTATTGAGAAGGAAGGAGAAATCGTTATTACAACCCAACTGTTAGAAGAACAAATTCAAATCTCTTTCCAAGACTCAGGTAGCGGGATTCCCAAAAATATCCAAAATAAAATATTTGAGCCTTTTTTTACCACCAAATCGGTAGGGAAAGGAACAGGCTTAGGGCTATCTATTACCATTAGTATTATCCAACAAGACCACCAGGGTAAAATTGAAGTAATTAGTGAAGAAGGACAGGGAACTACCTTTAATATTAAACTTCCTATTTCTCAAAAAAGAAAAACAATTCTGCCTATTTCAACTGATAAGAACCCTTTGTTGGGAAGTGGTCTGTAAAATCTATTTGGTATAAAGTCCCCAACTTATTGATATTTAGTTGAGAAGAAAAATACTGATGATCAATTCTTAGAAAAGAAGGTTTCCCGTTGTAGGTAAACCCAAAGCCATTTCCCGCAGCTTCAAAACTGTTTTGCGCTAATTTATTGAGCTTTTGGTAAACATAGCTGTAGGGGGTTGCATTTAAATCGCCAGTGATAACAAATGGGTAAGGGCTTTTTTCGAGATACTGATATATTCTGTTTACCTGCGAAGCGCTTGTTTTAATTCCTTTTTGGATAGACACAAAAATATTTTTTGAATAAAAAAGTAGACTGTCTGAATTTGATAGCATATTTTGTTGCAAGTGCATAGATTCTAAATGAACATTTACAACCCTGATTGTATCTGATCCAACTACAATATCTGCATAAATAGCCCCATTATTGGTTGGCTTCTCAAAAGTGATAACTCCTTTATTAGCAATGGGGAATTTAGAGAAAATGGCCAGCCCGAATTCTGCGCCTGCCCAATCAATAAACTTTGGTACTATGTAATGCTCGTACCCCCCTTTTCGGCTTATAATTTCCGTAGATTGAAATATTGAGGAACGATTATAATTATAAAACTCCTGTATACATTTTATTTCTGCATCTTCCGAAGCAAGCCATTGCAATATTTTTTTAGAAGTATCGTAACGATTTTCTTGTTTCTCGTTTTTTCTAAGTTCTCGATATACGTTAAAAACTCTCACATTGTAACTTAATACACTAAAGCTGGCGGCACTCGGAGGCGAGGAGATAGAAAACTGAATTGTGCTTCTAACAGACGGAAAACTTAGTAGTGCTATCCCTAGCCAAAGAAGCACTTTAAGCCAATTTTTCTTGTATATATTAAAGGCAAAGCCAACGAAAGTATAAAGCATAAAAAATGGGACTGAAAGACTTAAAAAGCCTATCAACCCCATTTTTGCAGGTGAAATATAAACGGATAAAAAAGAGATTATCGGTAAAAGATAAAATACCACTCTAAAAAACAACATAAGCGGTGCTTTCCCTTTCTTCATTATTTTCTGATTAAAACGTTCAGGTCTTTTTCAAAGGCATTCATTAACCTTTGCATTGTTTTATCGATTGCCTTCTCGTTTAAAGTTTTATCAAAAGACTGAAGCGTAAAGCTTACAGAATAAGATTTCTTTCCTTCCTCCAGC
>CAZFQW010000504.1:0-3298 GCA_964521225.1 uncultured Roseobacteraceae bacterium | reverse complement strand
AGTTTCAGATTAGGGACTATCGGGCGGTCTCGTTACGAGTTATCTGCTGGCTATACCCCATCCACCCTTCCCTACCCCTTATTAGAAACTCACTTGGGTAACGAGTCAAGTTTTTACAACGAAAACTCTTATAACCTCATGAATTTCTTTGAGTTTGTGAGTGATACTTATACAAGTGTGAAATTTAAACATCAATTCGAAGGATTGATTATGAACCGTATTCCGCTATTCAGAAAATTGAAGTGGCGATTATTTACCACAGCAAATATCTTATACGGAAGCGTTAGGCAAGAAAATATAGATATCATCCCTGAAAATGATGAATTTGGCAATCCCGTTGCAGGATTTAACTCTTTAAGCGAAACACCTTACACCGAAGTGGGCTACGGTGTCGAAAATATTCTAAAATTTATAAGAGTTGATTTTATTCACCGACTCACATATCTTCAAGAATATAACCGAAAGTTTGGGGTAAGATTCTCTGCTCAATTCAGATTGTAAAATAATTAGTTATTAGAAGTACATTTACAATCATTCAAAATAATTTTCCTCAACTAAAATCGTATTAAAGATATATTTAGTTAACGTTCGTATAAATTTGAGATGACATCCATTGGATGTCATTTCACTTTAATAATAGAATAACATAGTTAACTGAGTATTCTTTAATAGATATAAGAGTAATTGTGTAAGTTTGTCTTAAAACTAGTAAGTAACTCTTTAGAAATGAACATTAAAGAAGAACAAGGATTTCAGTATATAGATGAAGGTTCTGGTGAAACGCTGCTTCTATTACATGGTCTATTTGGAGCATTAAGTAATTGGGCCGATGTTACCAATCACTTTAAGAACAATTATAGGGTAATTATACCCATGATGCCTATATATGAAATGCCTCTAAAAGAGGCAGGACTAAACGGATTAGTAAATTTTATTGAAAAATTTGTTGCCTTTAAAGATTTGAAAGAGTTCATCATATTAGGCAACTCTTTGGGGGGGCATGTAGGAATGATTTATACACTGCAAAATAGTAATAAAGTAACTAAGTTAGTTTTAACAGGGAGTTCGGGTTTATTCGAAAACGGAATGGGGGGTTCTTATCCAAGAAGAGGAAGTTACGATTTTGTGAAAGAAAGAGTAGGGTATACATTCTACAACCCAGAAGTAGCAACTAAAGAACTAGTAGATGAGGTTTTTGCCGTTACTAAAAGTATTCCGAAATGCCAGCGTATGGTCATTATTGCTCGTTCAGCACAAAGACATAATATGGCAGATGTTATTCATCAAATAGAAATTCCGACGCTGCTAATTTGGGGACTGAACGATACCATTACTCCTCCTATAGTCGCTCACGAGTTTCATAAAAGAATTCCTAATTCTGAATTGCGATTTATCGACCATTGTGGGCATGCCCCTATGATGGAGCATCCTACAGTTTTCAATAATTTATTAGAAAACTTTTTAGAAAATTCACTAGTAGCCAATTAACCTTATCATAATGATTGCAACTGAATACATAAATGAATCTATTCCAACACTCCAAAAAGACTCTTTAGCAGCAAAAGCTATAGACTGGATGGAAGAATTTCGTGTGAGTCAGTTGCCCGTTATTAATTTGGAAGAATCGCAATACCTAGGAATGGTAGATGAACGCTTATTGTATAATTTATCAATTCCAGAAGAAGTACCGATTAAAGATATTCTGCTAGATTATAAAAATTTATATGTATCTCCGAATACTCATTTATACAGTATTTTATCTTCATTTGGAGAACATCAAACTGATATTATTCCTGTCGTAGATAATCAAAGGAAATATTTAGGTACAATCGCTTCAAAAGATTTTTTAAAGGAAATTGAAAAGATTTTTTCTGCACAAGAGCGTGGGGCAATAATAATTATTTCTTTAGATGCCATTCAATACTCAATGACTGAACTGAGTAGATTAATAGAGTCTAATAATGCTAAAATACTAAGCAGTTTTGTAGAGCGAGATAAACAATACATTGGTAAGCTTCAGATAACATTTAAGCTCGATATCACTGATGTATCCTTCATTATTGCAACTCTTGAGCGATTTGGTTACCATATAAAAAATCGTTTTGATTACTCAGAAGGTGTAAATCAAGAACAAGAGCGCCTAGATTTACTGTTAAAATATTTAGAAATCTGATACATAATCAATATTGACAACAGTAGCTATACATAGTAGAGCATTTCAAAAAGAAAAGCTGCCTATAATCGACTTAGTTTTTTCAGAAATATACAGAAAGAACGTTACTATTATTGTCCATAAAGATTTGGCGAAGTTTTTAAGTGAAACCAAATCTAAATCTTTTAGATTATTCAAAGGAACTTTCTCAAAAACCGAAGATTTAAAAAATGTCGATTATATTTTTTCTATAGGTGGAGATGGTACATTACTTGAAACTATAACGCTTGTGAAAGAACTAAATATACCTATATTGGGCATTAACGCCGGGCGGCTAGGGTTTTTAGCAACAGTTACAAGCGATGAAATAAAAACATCGATTGATGCCATTTTTAAAGGGTTTTATAGTGTAGAAAGCAGAACCCTTTTACAACTTGACTCCGATCAAGATATATTTAATGGTTTAAATTTTGGCTTAAATGAGTTTGCCATACTTAAGCGTGATACTTCATCAATGATTGTCGTGCATACTTACCTCGATGGAGAATATCTTAACTCTTATTGGGCAGATGGATTGATTATTGCTACACCAACAGGGTCAACAGGGTATTCGTTGAGTGTAGGTGGGCCAGTCGTGATTCCGAACTCAAATAATTTTATAATTTCGCCGGTAAGTCCACATAATCTTAATGTAAGACCATTAGTTGTATCAGATAATAGCGTAATATCTTTTGAAATTGAAGGAAGAAGTAAAAACTTTTTAATTTCGTTAGATTCCCGCTCGCAGAAAGTTGATGCTACTATACAAATGGCAGTAAGAAAATGCAACTTTAAAATAGGATTGATAAAACTGAAGGATAATAACTTCTTAAATACTCTCCGATTAAAATTAAATTGGGGATTAGATGCAAGAAACTAACAATACACAATTTGTTTATCTATGAGGTCATTAAAGGCTTACATTGTCATAATTGCCATATCGTTTATAGCTACCGAAAATTCATGGGCGCAGTCTGCTTTTGCTAAACATACAAGAAAGAAGACGTATATAAATGTTGGTGGATTTATAGGACCAGTTAATTATTTTGGTGATTTAGTACCAAAATCGAAATGGGGTAGTTTTGATTTTAAGGATACCCGACCCTC
>CAZFQW010000503.1:0-3299 GCA_964521225.1 uncultured Roseobacteraceae bacterium | reverse complement strand
TTGCCCGAAGGCGATGACAGAATGAAAACCAAAACTTCTTTTGAGAATTGGGACAAATACCAACTGAATGTAAGCAAAGGCTATCACCGGCAGTTCACCCGAAATGCCTTACAACTCAACAGGCAAAACAGAACATTTTCTGAAATTGGAAGGTACTCCGGCGTATCGGCAACCGATTGGAGTTGGGGCGCTTTAATTAGCGATTTCGACAACGATGGCAAGAAAGATATTTTTGTTGCTAACGGTATTTACAAAGATTTAACCGACCAAGATTACATCAACTTCTCTACAAACCCTTCCACCATTCGGTCCATTAAAAACAGAGAAGAAAATGCCATTCAGAAACTAGTAGACGCCATGCCTTCTAACAAAGTACCGAACTATCTATTTAAAAATAAGGGCGGTTTATCGTTTGAAAACGTAGCTAAAGAATGGGGTTTAGGGCAACCTAGCCATTCAAACGGTTCTGCCTATGCCGATTTAGACAACGACGGCGATTTGGATTTGGTGGTCAACAATGTAAATATGCCCTCTTTCATTTACCGAAATGAAACTTCGGCACTACTTAAAAGCAATCATTGGTTGTCGGTAAAACTGCTGGGAAAAGGGCAAAATACCTTTGCCCTTGGTGCAAAAGTTACCCTCTATAAAGACGGAAATCAAAAATACCAAGAGTTGGCACCTATGCGTGGCTTTGAGTCGAATGTGGACTATACACTTCATTTTGGTTTGGGCGATTGGGCAACGGTAGATTCTGTATGCGTCAATTGGCCCGATGGGCTTGCCACTTACCTTTATAATGTAGCGGCAAAACAAATAATCACAATCGAATGGAAAAAAGCAACGCTTAAAAGGGAGCAAAATGCGTTTCTGCTTCCTGAAACTTTGTTTGAAGAACAGCAGGAATCGCCGATTAACCATCTGCATCAAGAAAACGATTTTAAGGATTTTGACCGAGACCGACTCATTTATCACATGCTGTCTTCCGAAGGCCCTTGTGCCGCAAAAGGCGATGTAAATGGCGATGGTTTAGAAGATATTTTTATTGGAGGAAGTAAAGGATTTGCCGCAGCTATTTTTTTGCAAGAATCCTCAGGGAATTTTGTAATGTCTGCCCAAACAGCTTTAGAGCAAGATGCCATTTCCGAAGATACCGATTGTATTTTTTTTGATGCCGATAACGATAACGACCTAGACTTATACGTAACTAGCGGAGGGAACGAATTCCCTTCGAGTGCCACCGCTTTGCTAGACCGACTTTATATAAACAATGGAGAAGGCGTGTTTGAAAAATCGCAACAGTTACTCCCTTCTCCAAGTAAGTTTGAGGCTACCTCCTGTGTGGTAGCGAGCGATTTTGATAAGGATGGCGACCAAGATTTATTTGTAGGGGTACGCTTAAAGCCTTTTCGTTATGGGGCAAAAACAAGGGGTTATTTATTAGAAAACGACGGTAAAGGGAATTTTAAAGACGTTACTAAAAAGCTAGCGCCTGCACTTTTAGAAACCGAAATGATTACCGATGCCGCTTGGGCAGACATGGATAATGATGGCAATACCGATTTGCTGCTTTCCTCTGAGTGGGGAAATCCAATGCTTCTTCAAAATAAAAATGGAAAGCTAGACGATGTATCGGAGGCAAGTTTACTAACGCAATCCAAAGGCTGGTGGAATGCCCTTGCTGTAGCCGACGTAGACAAAGATGGCGACTTAGATTTTGTGATGCTTAATCATGGTTTAAACTCGAGGTTCAAAGCGCAGCAAGACAAACCCATTTCCATGTATTTTAGCGATTTTGATAAAAATGGCTCAGAAGAACAAATCATTTCGGTTTTTAACGGAGAGGAATCGTACCCGATGGTACTCCGCCGCGATTTGGTAATGCAACTTCCTTCTTTGAAGAAAAAATACCTGAAATACGCCAACTACAAAAACCAAAAAGCAAGCGACATATTTTCGGCGGAGCAGTTGCAAAATGCCCAATATCTGGAGGCAAACTATATGGAGTCAGCCGTTTTTATGAACCAAGGTAATGGAACGTTCCAAGCCGTACCGCTCCCCAAAGAAGCGCAGTTGGCACCCTTGTATGCGCTTACTGTAACCGACTTCAACTCCGACGGAAACCTTGATATTTTGGCAGGAGGTAATTTTTTTAGAGCCAAGCCGGAAGTCGGCATTTATGCAGCTACCTATGGCATTTTTTTGCAGGGAGAGGGGAATGGCAACTTCAAAAACATTCCGCCAACAAAGTCGGGCTTAAATATTACAGGCGAAATTAGAGACTTCATTATGATTGAAAACAGCGAAGAAAAACTGCTATTTGTGATAAGAAACAACGATAAAGTGCTGTCTTACAAAGTAAAATAATAGAGAAAATAAGTATGAAAAAATGGATTATAATAGGTCTTTGTTTGCCGCTATTTTGGATGTCGTGCTCTAGCGGTATAGAATATAAAAAAATGGAAGCCATAGAGCTAGCAAAAGGTATTAGAAACGATAGCCTTTTCTTGGAGATACACTTTGGAATGAGCCGAAAAGATTTTTATGCACATTGTTGGGAACTCAACAAAACAGGATTAATTAGGCAAGGAGGAGAAAACGCCACCGTAATGATGGAACTCCCCGACCAACTAAAAAAGAAGGCTAAAATGAATTTTTTCCCCAATTTTCATGAAGATATCATCTACGAAATGCCTGTGAGTTTTGTGTACGAAGTATTTGCCCCGTGGGATAAATCCACGCATTCGGATAGCCTACAGCTCGATGTGCTCAGCTTCTTAGAAAAACAATACGGAACAGGATTTATCACCTTAGAACATCCCGAACGGGGAAAAGCCTTTGTAAAAGTCGATGGCAACCGGCGAATCAGTATTTTTAAGTTTGACGATAGAACGGTAAATGCAATTTTTACCGATTTAACTGCCGAAGAAGCCCTTAATGCCGAGAAAGAAAGACGAAAAAGAAGAGCAGAAGAATTGGGCAGCTAAATAAAATATTTCGATTTTACCAACAACAGCAAAACTAACTACAATGAAATACTTCAATCAATTAATAATAGCAATTATAACACTGTTAATGCTAGGATGCAGCACTTCGGAAAAAGAGGCGACTGACTCCTCTGCTGTACTTTTCAAAGAACTTTCTCCACAACAAACTGGGGTCGATTTTGTAAATCAGTTGCAGTACAATGCCCAATTTAATATTTATACCTACAGGAATTTTTACAATGGCGGCGGCGTAGCAATTGGCGATATAAATAACGATGGCTTGCAAGATATTTACTTCACTTCAAACCTAGA
>CAZFQW010000502.1:0-3326 GCA_964521225.1 uncultured Roseobacteraceae bacterium | reverse complement strand
GGCAAGGCTGTTATTAGGAAGGGGGTTTACCGTAACGGTTACGGTGTGGTCGGCAACCGCATCATAGGCATCATCGCTGCTTGCATCGTTAATGCTTAGGGTGAGCGTAACTGTTTCTGTACCATCTACTATGCCATCATCTACCCCTGTTACAGTGACTGTTTGTGGTTGGTCCCAGTTGGCATTGGTAAATGTGAGCGAAGTAACATTGGTGGTCGCTTCTCCGGTATCGCTGTTTAAAATATCAACGACCACATTGGTGGTAGGCTGTTGCGAAAGGACGACGGTAAAGTTATCGGTACTAGCACATTCCGAAACTTGGGTATTACCTCCTGTTTCTGTAATCGTGAAACCCGCAAGGTCGTTATCGGTAATGGCAATGTTTTGAGTAACCGTAGTGCCCAAACTAATTCCGGCACTCGGAGCGCTGATTGTTGCCGTTGCTGTCTCCAACGGTTCAACTAAAGCATCATCTACTATTTTAAAAATTACGGAGGCTTGCGTTTCTGTATCGGGAATTGTAAGAGTTACCGTGTTGGTTGTATTGCCACCAAGGGTATAATCGCCCGTGGTGATGTTTGCCCCTGAAATGGTGAGCGTAACTGTTTGCACCCCACCCACAGCGGCACTCGCCGTAGCGGTTAGGGTTATTTCTGTTTCGTCGGTTTCTGTGCCTGCATTGGCAGCAGCAGAGAGTTGTACGGTAGGAAGGGCAGTATCTGTAATTAACAAAGCAAAATCTTCAAACTGCCCCACTTTTTGCCCATCGGGTGTATTGCTTCCTGAAATACTAAAAGAACTATTAATTTGAGGGTCGGCTACTACTCGAACTCTTACCAACTGATTTACTGCTGCTACCACTGCCGGAATCGTTATATTTCCGGCAATTGCCGCTGCGCCAGTTCCTGTTCCCGAAGCAACTTGTTCGTCGGCATCTTCAAAATCTCCATCGTTATTAAAATCGATATAAACACGGTACTGCTGTGTGTTTGAGAAGAACAAATTTACTTCAAACGGATACGTATTGCCTACCTGTACTTCTCCGTAATTTGAGCAATTTGCGCGATCAACATAAGCGGCACCATCAGCCCCTGAAGAAGATGAATTATTAAAAAAATCTATTCCTGCGAACTTAAAACCATCTAAACCAAAATAGAAGCCAATGGCGCCTCCGTTTAAATTGAGTGCATCAGTTGCCGCCGTGGGCAGTGTAACTCCAACGGGGGCTTCATCGCCTTTACTGGTAATTAAGCTTGCTCTTTGCGTTTCGAGAGAAGTACGCATTCGCGTTGTTTGGTCTGGCGTGAACAGTTGGCTTGCAACATTACAACTGTAGTAAGCCATTACGTTCAACCGTTCGTTGTCGGTGAAAGTCCCTCCGCAAGAAGGAATTGCATCGCCGTTACTAAAACATTCAAAATTACCTTGAGGATGCGATTGTGTATCACAAATCCTATCGCCATTGGTAGCACAGGCTGCCTGCGGGGCGCAACTCCCTTCAAAAGTATGGTACAAATTTAAAGCGTGACCCACCTCGTGGGCAAGTGTAGTGCTTGCTGCACCGAGCCGAATTTCTCTTGCTAAAAGAACCGTTCCGTCCGACTCCGCGCCGCCTCCGGGGAAGAAGGCATAACCCGCCGTAAATGTTCCTGAAGATAGCCCATCTGCGCCATCTATTTTGTTTACCACCCATATATTGTAGTAATCGTCGCGAGGCCATCGGCTTAGGGTTTTTACATCTGAATCGTTTGCTCCCACAGCCGAACTGCGCCTTACTCCATTGGCTGCGTAATCTGCCAGAACACTCCCATCAATTCTATTAATGCCATCGGTAGGGCTACAATCTGGAGCGCGCTGTGCTAGGGCAAAGCGAATTTCGGTATCGCCACTTGGGTTGTTTGTAAATCTATCATTCAAAAAATCGAGCGAAGCTTGAATTTCAGCATTTGTTGGGTTGTAGTCCGTGCCAATTCCCCCTCCTGAGTGGACGACGTGAAATACAACGGGAATGGTATAAATAACTCCTTCAGTTCCTTTTACTTTTGCTTTGAGCATTTCCTTTCTTAACCGCTCCTCTAAATTTTTAAGTTTTGATTTGAATTGAGGGTCTCTGGCAATTTCATCTTCAAAAGCGCTATCGAATCCGCAGACGGCTTGCCCAAAGCCTTGAAAAGAAATGAAAAGCAACAGAAGAGATAAATAAAGTTTGTAGCGAAGTGAATTCATAGGGATGTTGAAATGATTAGATGCTTACCTCTTACACGCAGAAAGTGAAGGGATGTTATGGCAGAATAAAATTATAATGATTAATTAAATGAAGCCCCTCGATTTATTCTTTCTGGCTCTCCTCTAGCCTTATTAGTAAATCTTTTTCCTTTTGGTTGTACTCTTCCTCGTCTATTTCATCGAGTTCAAACTGTAGCTGAAGTGCCATGAGTTCTTCCCGAATTTTTCCGGGGTCGTAGAGTTGCTCGTAGGCCTGTTGTTGTAGAATTTTGGCAATGCTTACTATCCCTTTAAGAGGCGCAAGTAAAATATCATCTATTAAAAACATCGGTTGGGGGTTTTATGGATTTTAGCTGGAAATCAAGATACGAACTGTTCCCAAATTAACAAGCTATTTGCAACAGTGTCGCAAAATTATTTTACTTTTGCATTTTGATGATTACTTTATGAAATGCAAAAAAAAACTGATGATGTATAAAAGGCATTGCACAATTGTGCTACTTTCGTTTCTATGGCTGATGCCTTCTTACTTTTTATTTGCGCAAAACGATTGCGAATTCACCATAGATGGCTACGTTTACGACCTCCAAACCAAGGAGGCAATGCCCTTTGTATCGGTAAAAATACAGGGGACTACGCGTGGTGCTATCACCAACGAAAAAGGTTATTTTAAAATTGATAAAATTTGCCAACTCGAAGCAGATTTAGAGTTTTCGCATATTGGGTATAAAGTAAAAATCCATCACCACGATGCCTATCATGGCAGCATGAATATCTTCTTGGCCATCGATGAAACTTTATTAGAAAGTATAGTGGTAGAAGGTATTTTTGATGAAAGTGGAATTAATTCAATCCGTAAACATAAAATTGATGGGGAAGAATTAGAAAAAATCCAGTTTGGATTATTGGGGGAAAGCTTACAGAAAATTGCCGGTGTAAACACGGTGAGCACGGGGCAGAACATTATGAAGCCTGTAATCCATGGTTTGCACACAAATAGGGTGTTAATAATCAATAACGGAGTGCGGCATGAGTTTCAGAATTGGGGAACAGACCATGCAGCGGAAATTGACCCTTCGTTAGCAGGAAGTTTGGAAGTA
>CAZFQW010000501.1:0-3327 GCA_964521225.1 uncultured Roseobacteraceae bacterium | reverse complement strand
CATACCACCTTGGTTAGAAAGCAGCGGGGGTTGGTCAATCAGTTCCTTTTCAATTTTATCTATCAGAAACTCGCAAGGCGTTATTTTTTCGGCAAGTTTTTGCATTTGTGGGTGCTTAGAGTTTTTCAGGGATTCTCGAACAGGCAAGGAATTTTGCAGCGCTCTTTTTAATTGGACCATCTCACGTGGGTTAATTCTGCCAACTGCCACTTTGGAAATCAGTCGTTCTAAATCTCCAATTTGCCGCAGTGGCGTTACGAAGTCTTCGAGGAGTTCCTCTTTCTTTGCAAAGTACTGAACTACTTCTTGCCTATTTTCTATGGCCTCTTTGTTTTTGAGGGGAAGTACCACCCACTTTTTCATTAAGCGTGCGCCCATTGGGGTAACGCAGTGGTCCAGTATTTCGATGAGGGGTACGCCACCTTCGTGCTGGGCGTACACCAATTCAAGGTTGCGAATGGTGAACCGATCGAGCCAAACGTAATTTTCTTCTTCGATGCGTGCAATGTTGGCAATGTGCCCAATCTGGTGATGTTCCGTGGCCTCTAGGTAATAAAGTATTGCCCCTGCGGCAATAATGCTTTCGGTTTGCCCTTCAATGCCAAAGCCTTTTAAAGATGCCGTTCCGAAATGGTTGGTGAGTTTCTCGTAGGTATAATCGTACGTGTACACCCATTCTTCTACCCTAAATTTGTTGTACTCTTCGCCCAAAAGTTGCTCGCAAGCTTCTGACTGCGTTCTGCAAAATAGCACTTCAGAGGGGTGAAATCCTCTGAGCAATTTATCAACATAGTTTTTTGCACCTTGTGCTACCAAAAACTCCCCCGTAGAAATATCAAGAAAGGCAACGCCAGATTGTTTTTCTCCTAGAAAAATAGCGGCTAGGTAGTTGTTTTGTTTTACCTCTAATACATTGTCGTTCATGGAAACGCCCGGCGTTACTAACTCTGTTACGCCTCTTTTTACAATTCCCTTTGCATTCTTTGGGTCTTCCAGTTGGTCGCAAATGGCAACTCTTTGTCCTGCCCTTACAAGCACAGGGAGGTAACGATCTAGTGCATGGTGCGGAAAACCCGCAAGCTCTACTTCCGACGCAGAGCCGTTTGACCTCTTGGTAAGTACGATTTCTAAAATCTTACTTGCCTTCACTGCATCTTCTCCGAATGTCTCATAAAAATCTCCTACTCTGAAAAGTAGCAATGCCCCGGGATGTTTCCCCTTAATTGCATTGTATTGTTTCATCAATGGAGTTTCCTTCTCTTTCTTTGTCATTTTTGCCACGCTATGGGTTAGTTTTTTTCAAAATTATAGAAAAAGATTTACGATTAAGTGATTATTTGGGGATACAATGGTTTGGTGATTTGATGGTTTCACGGAGCGGGGTTTGATGGTTTATTTTAATTGCAATAGTGAATACTTAATTGGGTAGTTGGGCTATTTTTGCCTCTTTGTTACAATCCGTTTTCCTTTTATTTTGGAAAATAAAGTTAATTTAGCCCCTTAGGTGTTCATTGTGAATAAATATTAATACGACTTTAGCCAAAAAAATCTTGTCATATCATGATCCGACTCATATTTAGAATACTATTTGAACTAAACAAATGGCGAGTAATGGATGAAATAGGCGTAAAAAAAAACATAAAGAAATGTGTCATGATTGCCGCACCCCATACTTCTAATTGGGATTTGGTCTATGCAGTTGCTGCTTTGAACAAACTGGGTATTAAAACAAGGTTTACGATTAAAAAAGAGTGGATGCGATTTCCACTAAACATTGCCATGGGCCCCATGGGGGGTATTGGGATCGACCGAAAACCTAAAAAAGACAGCGGCTTAACCCGTAAGCGGAATATGGTAGAGGTGATGGCAGAACTCTATGAAACACGCGACGAATTAAGTATCTTAGTTACCCCCGAAGGAAGTAGAGGAAAACAAACCAAATGGCGTACAGGATTTTACCATGTTGCCCTCAAAGCAAAAGTACCTATTCTTTTGGGCTATGTTGACTATAAAAATAAGATTGCTGGCATCGGTGGAGTGATTGAGCCTTCTGGTAATATTAAAGAAGACATGCTGAAAATCATGGATTTTTACAGCAAAATTGAGCCAAAATTTCCCGAAAACTTCAGTTTAGATACTAACTACACTCGCTAGTGTTTTAAGAGGAAAGAAGTGCACAGTTCCACTTTGTCTTGTCCTAAAATTGATTGCCTGGCTCAGGCAATACGCTCCTGGCAAAAGAGATGAAGCCTATATGCCAAGGTTTTTAGTTTGCACGCATTTTGCTGTTAAGCCAAATACACCTCGCATTCCGACTGACTAAACCGTTATTTCGTTCCATAGCAAAAAATAAACCCGTTAGTAATAGCAGACTCAATGGGTTTGTTCCTACAGTAGTACCGTACCGTTCCTACAAAGCCCAAGGCGATACCTACTCGGCAAATACCTCCGTCAGATTCACCTTCAAATCAGGAAAAATATGAGAGGGCATTTCATCGCCCTCCAAAAACGGCCGAATGCCGTAATACTTGCCCTTCTCCTCGTCTAGCAAAAATACCTGCACAGACTTGTCTTCGGGGTGCACCATCCAATACTCCCGAACGCCGCTTTCTTCATACACCTCGTACTTGTCACGCATCTCTCGGCGACTATTGCCGGGCGACAGGATTTCTATCACCAAATCGGGAGCTCCCTTGCAGCCTTGCTCGTCTAACTTTTCTAGGGCACAGACCACGCAAAGGTCGGGCTGCACAACGGTGTAAGTACTTTCACCCTCATGGGCATTCTGCTTTGGCAGCCGAACATCGAAGGGGGCAGGAAAAACTTTGCAATCCCTTATTTTAAAATGTTGATAAAAGATAGAACTCAGTGTTAGGGCAATCTCTTGATGCCTCCGCGAAGGTGCTGGCGACATTTCGACGATTTTACCCCGAATCAATTCTATACGCTGCTCAAAACGCCAAGTGAGATAATCGGCGTAAGAAAAAATCCCGTTAGGGTCGAGTTGGTCTAAAGAGGTAATCATAGGGCTGTTTTTTTGATTGAAATTAGGGAAACATCCCCTCACCTACAAACTCTGAGTGGCTGCTGAAAGGTTCGGGGAATGCGAGCCGGGCAAGAAGTGGCACTTCACTTGCCATTTTTCAGCATAAGGCATAACCCTAAGCCGTTATTCCAAAAATTCCAAAGCGCATCAAGGAATGAGTCGGAATCCCCTTGCAACTAAAAAAACCTGTTAGTTTGAAACTAACAGGTTTTTTCAACATATCTCTGTAAGAGCATGTTTAAAAATTTAATTTCTTAAAAACGAATTATCATAAAATAATA
>CAZFQW010000500.1:0-3327 GCA_964521225.1 uncultured Roseobacteraceae bacterium | reverse complement strand
AGCCTCAAAAGCATCGGCAAAGGCTTGCCCTATTTCTTCTTCGTTGCCATAAACAGCCGCACAGTCTATGTGCCGATAGCCTATTTTAATGGCATCTCTAATTGCCTTGTAAACCTCTCCTTTTGCAGCTTTCCACGTTCCTAGACCAAGTGCGGGAACTTGTGCGTTACTTCTTAGTGTATAAGTTTTCATCAGTTTTTATTTTTTTACTTTCAAGTTAGGCGATAAGACTTAAAAAAAGAAAATGCTGTGCCGCCCAATAAAAAAAACTCCAGTAGTTTTTTACCGGAGTTTCACGAACAGAATTAAGAATAACAATTAATCTATTTTAAATTTTACAGGCAGTATCATTTTATTGCTGACTGCTTTGCCATCTTTTTCGGCAGGAGTCCATTCTAAATTTAAGCTGCTTAACGCTTCTACAGCAGCCTTATCACATACTTCGTTGAGACTACGGGCTACTTCAATGTTTCCAACTTTTCCGTCTTTATCTACCACAAATTGTAGAAAAACAGTTCCCTCAATACCCTCGTTTTTAGCAGCCTTCGGATATTGAATATTAGCCGAAAGCTCTTGCATAAATGCTTGTAAACCTTCTTTAGGTACAGGAGGATTATCTACTTTGCTTTCTATTCTTTCTATCTCCACTTCGTCTGTCTTCTTAAAATCTTGGCTTAATAAGATGGGTAAAACCATTCTCTGGGCAACCGGTTTATCTTCTTTCGTTCCCGGATTCCAGTCGGTTGCGGCAACTTTTACAAAACTAGCTAGTACTTGTTGGTCTAGGTTTTCTTCAACTCCTTTAAGAACCGCTGCATTGCGCAGTTTGCCCTTTTCATCTATAATAAATTGAATGTAAACCTTTCCTTCTACATCTTTAGGCATCTTAATTTCTTCGGTTAAACGACTGAAAAGCGAGCCAAATCCTTCTTTTGGTGTGGCGTTGTTATCCACTTGTGCCACTATAATTTCACTGTCAAATTCCAATTTGTTTTCAAATGAAATGGTAGGTTCTGTGCTTTGTTGTTCTCCTGCAATATAGCCGTCTTCGCACGAAAACATAAGCCCAAGAAGGGTAAACGGCAATACTAAAAGTGCTTTTAAAGCGAATTTTTTGGGAGTTTGATTTTTTTTCATCATGGCGATTCTTGTTTTAAGTTGAGACTGATTGAAATTATGCACAACGCGTAGCGAGGTGTTCTGAAAAATAGATTGCACTACAAAACGTGCGTAGGTTTTAAATTCGGTTTGGTGTAATACGGCCCGATCGGCAATAAATTCGTGTTGATTTATCAATGCTATTTGGAAGAAATAAACCGCAGGGTTAAACCAAAAAATGATTTTGACGAGCTCGATAAATAGCAAGTCAATGGAGTGGAAACCTTTAATATGGGCAAGTTCATGTTGGCGCACTTGCTCCTCTTCTTCGGCTGTTAGCTTCACTTTGTTATCCCAAAACAGGTAGTTGAAAAACGAAAAGGTAGGGAGTTTGCCTTCTGTGAGCACTTCATAATATTCAACTTTGTGGTTTACCTCACTTTGCCTAATAAACAAGCTGATTTTTATAATACTGATAAGGAGTTTTATTGCAAAGAAGGCAGCACCCAAAACATAAACCCAACCAAACCAAGAAAGCTGAGGCAAAAAAGGACGGATGTTCTCTGCGGTAATTGTTACTTCTTCGAGCATGGTAACGCCTAAAGTTTGTTCGGGGAGCATAATCGGGCTTAGCGTGGTAGCCAAGGTGTTGTACCAAGGGGTAAACTGCCCAAAAAGACTAGGGAATTTTACCAAAGGCATTATCAGAGAAACTACCAACGAAAGGTTTAAATAGATTCTGTTCCGCTGAAAGAAAGTATCTTTCCTGAAAAAAAAGAAGTAAAAGCCATGGCATAAAAGCAGGCACATACTCGATTGGATGAGGTAATTCATTGTTAAGTGTTTTAAATAAAATTTCTTCAGTTTTTTATCTTTCACCCTACATTTTAGCCCTGTGTTTAAAGGTTCTTAAAAATGATGAAGTGGGTTATTACTCCTGTTGGCTATCTTTTTTAATATCGTCTTCCACGTCTTTCATTAGTTCGTCGAACTGATTGATGTCAATGTTATTTTCCTTCACAAAAAAGGAAATCATTTGCTTGAATGAACTGCCAAAGTAGCGAGACATTACGCTTTTCAAGAAAAAGTCGCTGTATTCTTTCTTTTCAATGGCAGGGTAATATTCGTGCGATTTTCCGTGCGAATTGTGCTGTACAAAGCCCTTATCTTCTAAAATTCTTACAATAGTAGAAATGGTGTTATAGGCGGGCTTTTTACCCGACTTATCGGAAGGAAGCTGCTCAATAATATCTTTTACAAAGCCTTTTTCAATATCCCAAAGAACTTGCATTACCTGTTCTTCTGCTTTTGTGAGTTCTCTCATATTTGTTTCAACTATTTTTTTAGTTGAAACAAATATATAACTAAATTCTTAGTTTACAACTAAAAGTTTAGTTAATATGATTTTTTTTGGTTCTAATCGGTCTTAACTAAAGAAAACATAAACAACACAAACAAATATGAAAGCACTCAAGGAAATAATTGTGGTCATTACCGACCACGATTGGAGCGTTTGTTTTTCGGTGAGTCCGAAATAGCGATTAACCAACCAAAAGCCCGAGTCGTTTACGTGCGAGAAAATGGTTGCCCCTGCCGAAACGGCAATTACAAGCAACGAAAGTTGCACTGGCGAAAGGGCAATTCCTTCAATTAAAGAAGCCGTCATCCCCGCAGAGGTGATCATGGCAACGGTTGCCGAGCCTTGCATTACTCGCACAATGGCAGCTACCAAAAAAGCAAAGACCAAAGGCGAGTTTACTGCACCAGAGAGCGATTGCGCCAACTGCTCGCCGGCACCTGTTTCAATGAGCATTTGTTTTAGAACGCCTCCGGCTCCGGTAAGCAAAATAATTACACCGGCGGGGGCAAGCGATTTTGAGCTTATTTCGAGGAGCTGATTTTTAGTGTAGCCGCTGGCAAGCCCTAACAGCCCCCAAGCCAATAAATTGGCAATGATTAGAGCAACAAACGGATGCCCTAAAAAGCCTAAAATACTTTTAAACTGTTCGGAAAGCCCCATAGAAGTCCCCCAATCGCCACTGAAAACGGTGTTCAACACAATCAATAAAATTGGGATAGAGATAATTCCTAGAATTAAACGTACAGGCGGTAATTGGGCAGGCATTTCGGTAGGTTCGTAAAAATTGGGGATGCCCACTTTTATTTTTTTTGCGATGTATTTACCAAATAGCGGTCCGCTGAGTATTGCCGCCGGAAACCCTACAATTG
>CAZFQW010000499.1:0-3349 GCA_964521225.1 uncultured Roseobacteraceae bacterium | reverse complement strand
TTAATGGTCCTAAATATGACTTTAATTATGCCCGATAATTCTACCTCAGAAAGAATACAATCGATGACTGCCTATGGAGCTAAAGTAATTTTAACTCCTGCAAAAAAAACAATTGAGTACTCCCGAGAACTTGCCGAAGACATGGCGGAAAATAAGGGATATTACATGCTCAATCAGTTTGGTAACCCCGATAATTATAAAATGCACTACCAAACCACTGGCCCAGAAATTTGGAGAGACACCCAAGGAAAGGTTACCCACTTTGTTTCGGCAATGGGGACCACAGGAACTATTATGGGCGTAAGCAGATACTTAAAGGAGAAAAATAGAGAGGTTCAGATTGTAGGTACGCAACCTACTGATGGCTCGAAGATTCCCGGAATTAGGAGGTGGTCGCCAGCATTTCTACCTAAAATATTTGACAAAAAAAGAGTTGATACCGTAATTGATGTGAGTGAAGACGAAGCAAAAAACATGAGTAGAAGACTTGCTAACGAAGAAGCAATACTTTCGGGAATGAGCACAGGAGGCGCACTTACTGCGGCATTAAAAATCGCCGAAACGCTTGAAGAAGGGTTAATTGTATTTATTAATTGCGATAGAGGCGATCGCTATTTAAGCTCAGGTCTTTTCGAAAGCGAAGGGGTAATAAATGTAGATTAAAAAAATTAGCCTCTACAATTAACCACGTATGTATTTATTAAGTAAATATTCAATTTTAAATTGCGAATAACGAATTATTAAATCGCCCATAGCAAGCACTTTACCTCACAAATAAACCATCGTTAAATTCGTTTAAATGCTTACTCCCAATTACATGAAAATAAGCACATAATTCTGGTTTTAAAAATAGCACTGCTGCTTAAACCTCAATAATTGATTACATTTGATTTTACACATCTTAAAACCTAATGCAGAAAAGTAATGTATCAAGAACTCGATAAGTATATCAGGAATGTTCCCGATTTTCCTAAGCCAGGTATTCTTTTTAAAGATATTACTACACTATTAAAAGATGCCGAAGCCTTTCAAAAAATGGGCGATGCTTTGGTTTCTTTTTCTAAAGGGAAAAATATTCAGAAAGTAGTTGGAATTGACTCGCGAGGCTTTATTTATGGTGGATATCTAGCTGCTCAACTCGGTGCGGGTTTGGTACTCATAAGAAAAGAAGGAAAACTGCCTGCCGAAACCTTTAAAAAATCGTATGCCTTAGAGTATGGTGCCGGTATCTTGGAGGTTCATAAAGATGCGATACAACCTGGGGAAAGGGTACTCTTGCACGACGACTTATTAGCAACGGGGGGTACCGCAGAAGCGGCCTGTAACTTAATTGAAAAAGCTGGAGGTGAGGTAGTTCAGCTATCGTTCATTATAGAACTCGCTTTTCTGAAGGGAAGAGGAAGGTTTGAGGGTTACGATATACAAAGCGCACTTATTTACAACGATTAGCTAAGAAAACATAGCCATTGCAACTCCACAAACTACCACTAGTAAAATACTAAAAAGCACAGCCATAAGTCCATACCCTATAATTTTTTTTCCAACGCTCATTTTTCTTCGCAGAAAAGCCATATCAGGATTTATTTCATCTAAATCTATGTGGCTTTTTCTCACCTTTTTCAACTTAGTGTAATCAGTTTTGTACGTCTCTACCACCATTTTAAAATCTATGCGAAGTTCATTATCGATAGATAATCTTCTTTCGAACTGCTTTGTTTCTTCGGTGCTTAGTTGATCTGTTAAATAGCGATCAACCCAAACAATATTTTCTAATTTTAATTGCTCTATTGTTTTCATAATCCTTTTATATTTTGTAGAATATCCTTCTTAACTGCGTGTTATAAAATTTGTTTTTTTAAGAAAATGATTTCAAATCGGCTAATAATCAAACTAGCCTTGAAGGCAATTGATATAGGCTTATAACACACAGAAGTATCTTATTGAACTATATTACTTACCAATAATACAATTCGCCTGCGGGCACAAGCCGATAGCCCCAACCATTAATTGAGCTATTCCCCGAAGATAGAAAAACCCTATGCAACAACTCAGGAAGATGATTTTACAGAACACCCCAAATACTCGAAAAAAAACTCGATATGGTAAAAAGCTGCATCCACTTTAAAAAATCAGCATCCTAAAAAAATATCTTCTGTAATATTTTTTGCGTAATAGAGACTAATCAAAAAAAATAACTACCAATTAAATCTTACAAAAAATGGAAATCCTGAGCAAATTAACCCCGGCAGAGACGCACTTGATAAGCCGTAAAAATGCTGCGAGTTTTAAAGATTTATTGAAATACACTATGATGGACCTGCTCCTCAAAAAAGTGCTTATCATAGAAACAAAAGAAGAGGAGGAAGATGAAGAAGCAAAATTCATAAAAATAGGAGATGAATTTAATAATTATACCCCTTTAATGCACGAAATCCCCTTTTTAGAGCCGTTCCAAAAAGCCCCCGAATTAGAAGTTTTGTTTTCGCATCTCATCAAAATGGCCTATGAAAATGCCCGTAATAAGTCGAAATATGTTTTTAAAAATTTAATGGAAAGCGAGGCAATAGAAGGCTCTATTAAAAGCGGATTTTTAAACAGAACATTTTGTAATATATCGCTTACCGATGATGGGAAGATAGTAAAGAAAGAAATTGATATTGCCTTAGAAGATTTAGAGCATCACCTCCCCGACATGATCCGCAATAAACCTGAAACAGCAACAAAAGTCATAAGAAAAATTGGAGGTAATATATTTTTAATCAATGATTTTGACTTTGAATTGTTAAAAGAGTTTGATGGAGAACTACATCGCGAAATGACACAATATCACGATTTTGATAACGACTTCCTCCTTCACTTTGTCTTGTTCGATGCAATGTTTGATGATTTTGATGCGGTCTTCGATGATTTTGGTTCTGATGGCGGTGGCGGAGATGCAGGTTGTGGGGGTGGTTGCGGGGGTTGCGGAGGCTGTGTTGGATAAATCGATTTAAAATTCCTAGCCCATAGCCAGACCGACTCAGCCCGTTTTTTTCGTTTTTCGATGCTGATTATATTGGTGTGTAAACAGCTAGTCGGGGCTGCCAAAGGCATAATAATTCAGTATTCACCAATAGGGTGCCGAAATAATCGCTCAAAATCTATATTTTATGTAACAAGAAATTTGTTGTTTTAAGTATTTGAACCAAATTAAGCGTTGTTCATTGGTGAGGTAAAGCCCCCAGAATGAATATTTTAATAATTAGTCATTCGTAATTGAACATTTACCTACCCCAAAAAAACGACAACTATGCAATTAAAAACAGTGCGTAGTAGAACTGATACCTTCCTAGTAGTTTTGTTTTAAGGT
>CAZFQW010000498.1:0-3355 GCA_964521225.1 uncultured Roseobacteraceae bacterium | reverse complement strand
AAAACCTAAAGAAATACCTTTTCTTCGGGGTATATTTGAAGCAAGTTATTAACTTTAATACTATTGTAAACCTAACTACAATCAATCATAAGTTTTTTATTTTATGCAAAAGAAATTGAGATTCACAGGGAAAGACCAAATGTTATTCTTCCCTATTTTAAAGAAACGAGTAGATGCTTATTTCACTGAAAATAACTTATCGAAAAATGCAAATGCTGAAATGGTATTTAAATCCTTTTTCTTTGGGGGTGGAGTAATCTCGCTATATTGTTTAATTATGTTCGGAGGTTTTTCTCCTTGGGTAATGCTTGGTTTAGCGGTATTGCTCGGCATGTTCAAAGCATTTGTAGGCTTCAACATTAGCCACGATGCCATCCACGGTTCATATACTTCTAACAAAAGAGTAAACGAAGTTATTGGAAGAATCGCTTTTAACACTTTAGGAGGAAACGATTCGGTTTGGAGAACTACGCACAACTTGGTGCATCATACTTATACAAACATCCCCGGGCACGACGAAGACATTGATGTTGCCCCCGGCTTAGTTAGGCTTTCTGTAGTAGAAGAATTGAAGCCTATGATGCGTTTCCAGCATTTATATGCTATTCCGCTTTATGGCTTGGCATACATTTCTTGGATTTTTAGAAAAGACTACGTGAAGTTCTTCCAAGATAAAATTGGGCAAACAAAAAATAAGTATACCAAAACAGATAAATTTAATTTATTCTTTTTCAAAGCGCTTTATTACACATTATTTATTGTTTTACCACTTGTTTTTTTACCCATTACATGGTGGCAATTTATTATTGGTTTTGTAGCAATGGGTGTAGCAGGAGGGTTGGTGTTAGGACTTGTATTCCAGCTAGCACACGTAGTAGAAGGCACAGAATTCCCTGAACCAAACGAAGAAAATGAAATTGAAGAAGTATGGGCAATCCACCAAATGCAAACCACTGCCAATTTTGCAAGAAAAAGTTGGTTAGCCTGTTTTCTTTGTGGCGGATTAAATATGCAAGTAGAGCATCATTTATTCCCGCAAGTTTGCCATGTACACTACCCTAAAATTGCAAGTATTGTAAAAGAAACTGCGGAAGAATTTGGTGTGCCTTATGTTGAGCATAAAACATTTTTCAATGCGATTGTTTCACATTATAAAACGCTGAAAAAATTAGGTAAAGGCGCATTAGAAGAGTTAAAAGACGATAACCAACAACAACAAGCTCAAGCAGCTTAGTCTATCATTTAGTGTGTTGAAGCCCCAGTTACATTTTGTAGCTGGGGCTTTTTTATGGGGGATGAAATGATTTTCTTGTATTTCAATAAATCTTCTGCTTCGAGAGCACATTTTTAATTGCTCCTAAGTTTTTATTGAAATCAACTAACCGATTTAGGATTTCTAACATTACATTTGTTTGTTCGCACCATAGGCTTTCAGTTGTTCATTTCCCTTCTCCTAAATCTCCAAATAGCCGAGCCAACTTACAATTTTTCCTATCCTTTTTTTGCGTTTCGGTATCGCGTTAAAATAAAATGCTTAAGTCTGAATTACGCCTAATTTATAGGGCTTGCGCTCAGCGTTATAGTTAGCGGCTTTAATTCCTTGCGAAATTACTTGGCGGGTTTCTAGTGGATCAATAATACCATCGACCCAAAGGCGAGCCGCTGCGTAATAGGGCGAAAGTTGTTCGTTGTACCGATCAGTTATTTGATCAAGCATTTGTTTTTCATCTTCGGCGCTTAGTTCTAGCCCTTTGGCTTTCATAGAGCCTACTTTAATTTGTAAAAGTGTTTTTGCTGCCGATGCGCCACTCATTACCGCCATTTTTGCAGTGGGCCATGCATAAATTAGGCGAGGGTCGTAGGCTTTACCACACATGGCGTAGTTGCCTGCGCCGTAAGAGTTCCCCACCAAAATAGTAAATTTGGGCACTACAGAATTGGCCATGGCATTCACCATTTTAGCACCATCTTTAATGATGCCGCTGTGCTCTGAACGGCTACCGACCATAAAACCAGAGACATCTTGTAAGAACACCAACGGAATCCGTTTTTGATTACAATTCATGATAAAACGAGCGGCTTTATCGGCAGAGTCGGAGTAGATAACGCCGCCCATCTGCATTTCGCCTTTCTTGTTTTTAATTATTTGGCGTTGGTTGGCAACAATCCCTACCGCCCAGCCATCGATGCGTGCATAGCCACACAAAATAGTTTGTCCGTAGCCCTCTTTGTATTGCTCAAAGTTGGAGTTATCGACCAATCGTTCAATCACCTCAATCATGTTATAGGGCTTCACACGATTTGCGGGGAACATGCCATATAGTTCGCTTTCCTCTTTTGCGGGGCTTTCGGGCGTTGCTCTATTGAAGCCCGCTAATTGTGGCTCAGAAGGCTTATCCATTAACGTTTTAATTTGGTCGAGGCAGGCTTTATCGTCAGGGCATTTGTAGTCGGTTACGCCAGAAATTTCTGAATGCGTGCTTGCACCGCCCAAAGTTTCATTGTCTACCTCCTCGCCAATGGCCGATTTCACGAGGTAAGAACCCGCTAAAAATACAGAGCCTGTTCCTTCAACAATCAGTGCTTCGTCTGACATAATGGGTAGGTAAGCACCACCCGCTACACAGCTTCCCATAATAGCGGCAATTTGTAAAATGCCTTCTGCCGACATCACTGCGTTGTTTCTGAAAATTCTTCCGAAGTGTTCTTTATCGGGGAAGATTTCGTCTTGCATGGGGAGGAAAACACCAGCAGAATCTACCAAATAAATAATGGGTAGTTTGTTTTCAATCGCAATTTCTTGCGCTCTTAAATTCTTTTTTCCTGTAATGGGAAACCAAGCGCCTGCTTTTACGGTGGCATCGTTGGCAACAATTACACAGAGCCTCTTGCTTACGCTGCCTATGCCAACCACTACGCCTCCGGAAGGGCAACCGCCGTATTCGGCGTACATTCCTTCGCCAGCAAAAGCTCCCACTTCTAAGAAATAACTTTCGTCGTCAACAAGGTAGTCGATGCGTTCACGGGCAGTCATTTTTCCTTTGTTGTGGTGCGAGGCAATTTTCTTTTCTCCGCCACCAAGTTTTACCTTTTCGTAACGCGATTTTAGCTTGAAACAGAGTTGCTTAAGTTCGTCTTCGTTTTTATTGAAATCTAAATTCATGGGGATGTTTAATCAGTAATGTTTTAAGATTAAGGAGTGGTAAATATAAGCCAAGATTTATTTGATTGTAAGGTTTTCCTGATTTGCTTGCCTTCTGTGTGTAACGATTTTTGGGAAAAAACAACAGGCTTAATTTTTCTACCTTGAAATATCTCTAAATTAATCTATCCTGGTAGCGTAGACACAAAAAAA
>CAZFQW010000497.1:0-3359 GCA_964521225.1 uncultured Roseobacteraceae bacterium | reverse complement strand
ACTTTTACAGCCCACATGTCTTTTAAACCTGGGCCTCCACCATAAGAGTCTGAGTTTCCAACAATAATAAATGTTCCGTTTTCAGCCTCAATGATTTCGGCAGCTTCGTCCGATTCATCCTCTCCAATTTTTTGTTCCCATTCTAACTGACCTTGCCCGTTAAGTTTAAGCAGGTACATATCGGTTCCTCCGGTGCTCGAAGCCGTTCTGCCTGCAACAAGAAACCCTCCCGTAGAAACGTTGATAATATCTTGCGCAGCTTCAAAACCTCTGCCACCATAGGTAACTGTGAAATTACTTAGTGGCGTGTTCGTATTGGGTTCACTTTCCGTTTCAGAAAAACTGTATGCTGAGGGCAATAAAAAGGTTATTAAATAAGAAGTAAATAAACCTATTATCTTAAAATTCATAATATCTATTCGTTTAATTATAAGTCAAAGCAAATGACATAGTCAATAACGTTCAACTCGATATTTGTTGTCATTTTCACCGAGTTAATAACGCAGGCTTAACAAAAATTATTCTGACTTCGATAAGTAATACATTATTTATCTTTAAAAAAAAGAGGATTAAAAATTTTAATCAGTCAAAATATGCGGTTTAGATGCCTTAAAGGCTAATATTGGGCTTTAATTTGTACTCAATACTTTTGCAAATAGATCTATTTATCTGCCTTCAAAAGATACTGGCTAAGTACTAGTTTGGGCTCTTAAATGGGCTACTTTACTATTTATTTTATTGCGTAGATATTTATTAAAATGTAACATAGAATGCGAATCGGGGCTTATAACTCCTTTTTTTGAGCCTAAGGATTAAATTTTGCTATCGTTCTGAGCTTGCGAAGAATCTAACAATAGGCATAGTAGGCATGATAGTTCTCTCTTTACGGTCGAGATGACGGGAAAATATGTTTTTTCTCAGTTTTTTTGGTTGTAATAGTCTTTTAACCCCTGATTCGCAGATAGAGTTATTGTTAGCTTTGAGTATGCAAACTTTTACTTATCGGTTTTTAGGGGAAGAACTTACTTTACTACCCTCCAAAGCAATTTGGTGGCAAAAAAAACATGCACTAATTATTGCCGATTGGCATATTGGAAAAGTGGGGCATTTCAGGAAAGAAGGGTTCGCTATTCCCAATAAAATTCACGGTGCTGAACTTAAAAAACTAGAGCGTTTAACTTCAGAATTCAACATCGGTAAGCTTCTCATTTTAGGCGATTTATTCCATAGTTTGCCTAATAAAGAAACGCAAGATTTCAATCGGTGGATAGAAAAGCAACCCTTTACTGTTGAGTTAATTTTGGGTAACCACGACAGTTATTCTGTAAAAGAAATTAGCGAAAAAATTTCGTGCAATACCGAAAGCAGAGAATTCCCCTTCCAGTTTACCCATGAGCCTTTGGAAGAACAGCAAATAGCCCCTAATTTTTATGGGCTAAGTGGGCACATCCATCCTATGGTGCAGCTAGTTGGTAAAGGGAAACAATCGTTAAGGCTCCCTTGCTTCTATTTTGGCAAAAGGAAAGGGCTTTTACCTGCATTTGGCACTTTCACAGGAGGGCATGTTATAAAATGCAAAAAAGATACTATCGTATTTCCCATCACGCAAAACAGGGTGTTCCCTCCTATTAAAAATGGTTAGCAAAGCTTTACGTAGCTTCCTAAGAAGTTAATTTGTTCTGCGTATTTGTCAAATATAGGAATCACTTTTTCGTCTTTGTAATGCCCGTCGAAATCAATTAAAAACCAGTATTTAAACTTATCTCCCTCTTTGGCAGGCCTTGACTCTACCTTGGTTAAGTTTACCCCTGCTGTTTTAAATTCGTAAAGGAAATCGACTAAAGCGCCAGGCATATCAGAAATCCGTGCTAAAATGGTAGTTTTATCTTTTTCACCGGGCTGATTTAGAACGTTTTTCCCTAAGATTAAAAAACGAGTTCGGTTGTGGTGTGTATCTTCAATATTTTTGAAGAGCACGGGCAAATCGTAAAGTTTAGCGGCAATATGCGAGCAAATAGCGGCTGAGTTCGGTTGTTCTTTGGCCAACCTTGCCGCTTTAGAGGTAGATGTTACCTCTATACATTTCACTTCGTTTCCAAAGTGGTCTTCAATAAAGTGTCTACATTGGCGGAAGGCAATATCTTTCGATAAAATTGTTTCGATATTGTGTAGGTTATTTTCGCTTGAAGCAAACGTAAAATGAATGGGCATTGGGATTTCCGCTACAATTTTTACGTCTCTCGTACAAAGTTGGTCAATAGTATCGGTTACCGAACCTTCTTGGTTGTTTTCGATAGGGACGATACCAAAACGAACCCTTTCTGTTTCTATACTATCGAAGATTGCCTTTATGGTTGGGAGGGCTATGTACTCGCCCATTGCCCCAAACCTACTTTCGGCAGCTTGGTGTGTAAAACTTCCTTCAGGGCCCAAGTAAGAAATTCTTTCGGGGAGTTCAATATTTCGGCTTACGGCGAATATCTCCAAAAAAATAGCCTCAATTGCTTCTCTGTTAAGCAGGTTGTTTCTGTTAAGTTCTTCTAGTCTATCTATAATCCATTTTTCTCGTTCGGGTCTGTAAACTATAGCATTGTTGCGTTGTTTCATCAATCCTATATCTTTAACGACCGACATTCTATTGTTGAGTAATTCTAATAGTTCAGAATCGATTTGGTTTATTTTTTCTCTTAGCGCATTTAATTCCATAAGTCTGTTGTTAGTAAAAGCTTATTACCTTGTTTATATCAGATAAAAAAATGGTAATACTATTTTATAATTAGCACGAAAATAATTCTTTTGATAAACTTTAATTCTTGTCCGCAAAGATAACAGCCCCTACATAGGTTACGAACTTAGGGCGTATTTTTAGCACTCGTACCTAATCGCTCGCTCCCTGTGGTTAAATAACATTGCGTTTTGGCATTGATGGTTGCAGGGAAGGTCTGAAACCAAAGGGAAGTTACCAATTTTGACTTTATTCTTATTGTTAATGTCATAGTTATCCTGTTTTTTTATCCTTAAACGAAGGTAAACAACTTTCAGGTCGATAAGGATATTTAGCAATTAGCAAACCTTCAATTTACTCATTCTTATTGTAGTGAATAAATCCAAAACTAATACAAGCTGTTTTTTATGAAAATGCCCTGTATTATTGATTTCTAAACTCAAAAATATTAATTATCATAGGAAGCACCCTGAAAACCATCTTATTGATTATTGGCGGGCTAATTATTGTTGATATTGCTTGGGCGTTAGCAAAGAAACTCTTGTTTTTAGCGATTGTTGTAGTAGCCATTGGTGAAGGAATTAGAGCATGTTTAAGTTTTTGTAAGCATTTGAAAATAAGAAATTTAAAGAGC
>CAZFQW010000496.1:0-3373 GCA_964521225.1 uncultured Roseobacteraceae bacterium | reverse complement strand
AGGGCGTGCATCCATTCAAACCAAAGGAGGCTTAGACAGCGACCGTGTGAAGGCGCGCCGCTTAGAAGACCAACGCCTGATGAACTTTACCCTCTCGGGCGACCACCTTTTTAATAAGCTCAAAATGACTTGGAACACGACTTATGCGCGTGCCTCCGAAGACCGTCCTAATGAGCGTTATATTACTCACCGAGGCAACGCCAATGTACAGGTAGATATCAGAGACCCTTTCAACACTTTGGTAACTTTTGTAAACCCCAATGATGAACTCGCCATTGGACTGAGAGAAATCTATGAAGAAAATAGAACTACTTTTGAAGAAGACTTCAATGCAAGGCTAGATTTTAGTATGCCTATTGCTCAAAACAAAGGAGTATTGAAATTTGGAGGGCGTTTGCGTAATAAACATAAAGAGCGGGCTAACTCTTATGACGAGTACAGCCCTCTACAAGACTTATCGCCAAATGGCAACGATTTGGGAAATCTTCCTATCGGTTTTCAAAACGAGCGAACTTTCTTAAATGGCTCACAGTACGCACCAGGAAGATTTGTTACACCGCAGTACATTGGAAATCTTGATTTTGGGAATGAAGGGCTTTTTGAAAAAGAAGATGTACTTGAAGAATACATTACTGGCAACTACAATGCTAAAGAAATTATTACAGGGGGATACATCATGGCCGATTATCAGTTCAATGATAAGCTAGCTGCTGTATTTGGGGTACGACTTGAAAATACCAACTTAGAGTACCAAGGCTTTGCTTATGATATTGATAATGAGATAGCTACTCGTACTGACCTAGTTACACAGAATTACTTGAATGTGATGCCTGGCGTTCATTTTAAGTACGATATTTCTGAAAATAGTATCCTGCGTTTTGCTTGGACAAATACCCTTGCCAGACCCAATTATTTTGACCTTGTACCTTTTGCAGAGTATAGCCCCGATGACGAAGACCTAGTGCGAGGGAACCCTGAGTTAGAACCTACTACTTCTATGAATTTTGACTTGATGTTTGAAAATTACTTCAAGTCCGTAGGCCTTATATCGGGTGGTTTGTTTTATAAAGATATTAGCAATTTCATCTACTCTCGCCAAGTGCAAAACTTCAATGATTCTCAGTTTGGACTAGTAAATACCTTTACAAGACCCGAAAATGGTGGAGCAGCGGAGGTTTTTGGCTTTGAAACTGCCGTCCAGCGTCAGCTTGATTTCTTACCCGGAGCTTTGAAGGGATTAGGCGTGTACCTAAACTATACCTTTACCGAATCTAACACCACAGGGGTAGAAGGGCGTGAAAATGATGATTTGAGATTGCCTGGTACCGCCAAGCACATGTTCAATGCTTCACTTTCTTTTGAAACCGAAAAACTCGTGGCACGTGTTTCGTTAAACTATGCCAGTGATTACATCGATGCCATTGCTGGAAGTAGCTTTGCAGATGAATACTATGACCGTCAGACCTTCCTTGATGTCAATGCATCTTATGCTTTCACCAAGCAATTGCGTGTATTTGCTGAGGTAAACAACCTTACCAATCAACCACTGAGATTTTATCAGGGAATTAGAGAGCGTACACAGCAAGAAGAATTCTACAATGTCCGCTTTAACTTCGGGTTGAAGTTTGACCTATTCAAGCAATAGTATAATTTCTACTAAACATAAGTTTATAAAAGCCCCTGTCGGTTACCTATATTTATTCTAGGTAACTCGATAAGGGCTTTGTTAAAAATGATAACACTCCTTTAATAATTTAAAATAATGAAAAATCCTCTAATTATAATTGGGTTTATTTTCTTACTTGGTGCTTGCAGTGGTACTGAGGGTACTCAAACTGAAAATAAAATGGATGCCCAAACAAAAGAAGTTACAACGGCAATGGTACAAAATGATGAAGTACTAAAACCTGTTTATATTACTGACACTACTCGGCACGACACCGATGACCCTGCTATTTGGATCCATTCTGAAGACCCTAGCAAAAGTCTTATTTTAGGTACCGATAAAAATAAAGAGGGGGCTTTGTATGTATTTGATTTAAAGGGTAAAACTGTGAAAGTAGTTAGCGGGTTGCAAAGACCTAACAATGTAGACATTGAGTATAACCTAGCACTTAATGGTAGAACAATAGATATTGCCGTAGCTGCCGAAAGACAAACCCATAAATTGCGCATTTTCAGCTTCCCCGATATGGAAGCCATTGACGGTGGAGGAATTGAAATCTTTGTTGGTGAAACAGGGGAAAAATTTAGGGATTTGATGGGTATTGCGCTATATAAAAATCCTACAACTGAAAAAATCTATGCCATAGCTGGACGCAAAAATGGCCCTGCCGATGGAACTTACTTATGGCAATATCTTTTAGAAGACGATGGAACAGGCAGTGTAAAAGCTACTCTTGTACGCAAATTCGGTAAATTTAGTGGGGCAAACGAAATTGAAGCTATTGCAGTAGATGACGAACTCGGCTACGTCTATTATTCTGACGAAACCGTGGGTGTGCGAAAATACTATGCTGACCCTGAAAAAGGCAATGAAGAATTGGCTCTTTTTGCTACCACAGGCTTTACCGACGATCAAGAAGGAATCTCGATTTATACCCAAGAAGAGGGCACAGGTTATATTTTGGTATCAGACCAACAAGCCAACCAATTCCATATCTTCCCAAGAGAGGGCAGCAAGGGCAATCCACATCAGCATGACCTAATTAAGATTATCAAAACTTCTACCAACGGAAGTGATGGTTCTGATGCAGTTTCAGTTCCTCTTAATTCAGATTTTCCAAAAGGATTATTCGTAGCAATGTCCGACAATAAGACATTCCATTTGTACAATTGGGAGGATATTGCGGGTGAAGATTTAAAGTAAATAAAAATACCTTCCCTAAAAAATAGGGAAGGTATTTTAAATTAAACCTTATTAATTAGGTTATTTTAATCACGTACAAAACGCTTTATTACATTAAATTCATCGCCACTTAGATTAATGATATAACTGGTACCTTTAAAGCTGTTTTCTTGTGCTTTCAACGCTGCATTGATAACCTCTATGCTTCCTTTTTTGCTGAATACTCTACTGCCTTTAATATCATAGATGTCGCAGTTCATTTCAGTAATTCTCAAATCATCGTTTTCTAAACCAATTTGGATATACGAACTCGATGGATTTGGATAAACCACCAGACTTTGCGAATACAAGTCGTCGAGGAGTCCCGTTGGCGCCAGTGTAGTTACTGAAATTTCGTTAGAATTTGGCGAAATATTACTGCCGTTTTTCGCTCTCACTCGATAGAAATATTGCGTTTGAGCATCTAAACCCGTTACGGCAATAGAAGTACCTGAGGTGGTTGCTCCATTAAAGTTTGCGACAAAG
>CAZFQW010000495.1:0-3374 GCA_964521225.1 uncultured Roseobacteraceae bacterium | reverse complement strand
AAATCAATAAAATCAATACCTCGCAATCCTACCATGGCAATTTCTCGGCGGTCTTCATCAATGTAGCTGTTCAAATAAGGTTTTCCTCCTGAATAAGTACCTTCCACAAGGTTTATTTTCTCGCCATCGTAATACAAGGCTGCATTGATGGGAATCATCAGTTTTCCCGTACTTGTTTTGCGCAAACCAAAATAAAAATGATTACTATAACCCCAGTTTTTTGGGAATTTATCTATAGGATATCGCTCAAATTGCGTTGAATTATTGCTTTGTTTGCCTTGGTATAATCCGTCCGCATAGGCGGCAACCCACCAACGGTCATTCAAATGTTGCACACTCCAAATATTATTTTCGGGTAGCCCGTGTACCATATCGAAGAAATAAAAAGGCGTTGCAGGAATTTTGTACAGTCCGTTTTCAGTCCCTATCCATAAATTTCCTATGGTGTCTTTTAACCAACACTGCACGCTCATTTGAGGGAAGTTGTATTGCTGTAAGATTTTAGTTTTAAGGTTGTAGTGGAATAAAAAAGGGCTGTTAGGCTTTACCCAAAGCAATTCCTTTTCGTTTTTCAAAAAAAATTTGCTGAAAGATACATCTTCCGGTCTTACATCAACGCTCAATTCGATGGGATGGGCAGCATCGTTTGTATAACGATAGAATTCAAACTTCTCTTGTCTATAATCATACCGATGAATAAGCCCTTGTGCTACTCCTGTATGAGGAATGGCTCTGATCCAAGTATTTAGGGGGCGAATTTTAAAATTCTTGATAGTTAAGGGGGTAATTGTACCCGTACTCATTTGGTATAAGCTAGAAGGATTATCCGTGAAAATGGGGGCTAAGAACAAGCGGTCCTTGTCGATGCTGCTAATAAAATAATCATCGAATTGGGGTAAATGCCTAAAGGTTGCCGTGGTTGTGTTGAAGGCAAAATGTGAATGTCCACGCAATTCCGACTTTTCATTTAACCAGTCCATACTAAGGAGTAATTCATCTTTATTAAATGCGTTAGTTATACTTTTTATGCGCTTTCCTTGTAGTGAATCTATGCCTGAACTTGGTGTTTCATAGCGTTGAAAGTTCCCATTGTGAAAGCGCATTAGCCCATCGGCAGTGGTAAACCAAAGTGTATCGCCAACCGATTGAATTGAACTGATGCGGCTGTTCGTCAACCCGTCTTTTTCTGTGTAGTTTACAAAATGCTTCCCATCAAAAACCGAGAGGCCGCTTTTTGTGCCAATCCAAAGCCTGCCGTCTTGGGCTTGGTGTAAAGAAAGCAGCTGTAAGCCGGGCAGCCCATCTTCGAGCGTATAGTGCTTATAGCTAATGTGTTGGGCGTATGTAGCCTGTATTGTAAGTACAAATAAAATGATGAGTAGTTTTCGCATCATGCAGTATAGTGAATTGTGGTTTGATTCTTAAACATAATAAAAGAGATTTATTTTTCCTCTTTTGAAAACAATTGAACTAAGGTTGTATGCGGTGGTGCGGAAAGAGTAGTCGGCGATTCACCTAGAAAATAATATTTCTTTTGCGTGATAAGCATACCAAAAAGATTGGGCAAGTACCTACTACGACGGCACCCCCTTGCCAAGTGGCGTATTTTACTATGTGTTTAGTAGCGAGCAAGAGGGTAGAACATTTAAAGGAGTCATTTCCACTATCCGCTAATCCTTAAAAGAAATACATCCGATGAAAAAAATAATTAGTACTCATCTTCTGCACCTTGGCAATCTCGTGTGGCAATGCACAGAGCCTGTACCTCAAATGTATATTTAAGCAACCCATTTAGTTTAAATGCTGCCTACGCAGGTAAAACAGAAGGCGTTGAAGCCACTCTACAAGGATGGAACAGATGGAATGGCCTCAGCGGCAAGCTATACCGTCGGTTTTTCAGAAGGCAGAGAACTGCGGTTGGCGCTCAATGCGGGGCTTATCCAAAGTAGCATTACCGTAAGTACTGGGTTAGTCCCTTTCTTTATTTAAGCAGTATTTCGTTTTGTTATCAACCATGCTGTTCACTCTCAAAATAAAAGCCTTACTTTTGTGGTACAATTTCAACGCAATTAATCTTTCCGACTAACCTTAAAATCCGTATTAATGAAGAAGCTAATCATAGGTGTCCTCGTTTTTTTTATACTCCTTATTGCAGTAGCGGTGGCGCTACCCATCGTTTTTAAAGATGATATCAAAGCGGTGGTAGACCAACAAATAGATAAAAGCGTAGACGCTACGGTTTATTTTGATGCTGAGCAATTTAGCGTAAGCCTCATTCGCCATTTCCCTAGCCTTAACGTGAGTTTAGGGGATTTCGCTGTAATTGGCAAAGGCGAGTTTGAAGGGGATACTTTGCTAAGCCTCAAAGAGTTTATCATAGATGTAAACGCAATCAGCGTAATTTCAGGGGATGAAATTACCATCAATCAGATTTCGCTGATTGAACCAACCATCCATGTACAAGTAAAAGAAGACGGTACTGCTAATTACAACATCGCTAAATCGGATAGTACCCAAACGCAAGAAGAATCTACAGGCGAAAGTAATATACAAATTACCATAGAGCAATGGGAAGTAGTCAATGCAAACATCGTTTACGATGACAAGTCGCAGGGGGCTTATGCCCAAATTAAAAACCTAAACCATGCGGGCAGTGGTAATTTCTCGCTCGATGTTTTCGATTTGAGCACAAACACAAGCATGGAGGCACTAACGATTTCTTACGGGGATGTGAATTACTTCAATAAAAACACAATAGATGCGGCATTTACCATGCTGATTGACCTCCCCAATAGTACTTATACCTTTAATTCTGAGGCTGATAATTACCTCAAAGTAAATGATTTGACTTTGGGCTTTGAAGGTTTTTTAAAACAGATGAATGCCGATTATGAAATGGATGTAAAGTTTGATGTGCAAGAAAGTACCTTCAAAAGTTTAATTTCCCTTGTGCCCGCCATCTTTTTAGAAGGCTTTGAGCAAATGAAAGTCGATGGAGATTTGGCATTCGATGGACTTGCGAAAGGAACGTACAGCGAAGAACGCAATCTGCTGCCTGCATTTCATCTTAACCTAAAAGTAAACGAAGGGCGTTTGCAGTACCCCAACTTGCCCAAAGCGGTTGAAAATATCAACATCGATATGGAAATTGATAACCCCGATGGCGTGTTGGCGAACACCTTAACCGACATTAAAAAGTTTAATATGCGTTTGGGTTCGAACCCGGTGAACGGAAAAGTGAAGGTAAAAGGAATAGAAGAGTTGGATGTGGATGCTGAAATGAATGCAAAGGTTAATTTGGAAGAATTGGCGACGATGTTTCCGGTGGAAGGCTATGAATTGAAAGGGCTTTATACTTTGGCACTCAAGGCAAA
>CAZFQW010000494.1:0-3395 GCA_964521225.1 uncultured Roseobacteraceae bacterium | reverse complement strand
TTGTAACTCCCTTGCTCTTCTAAATTCTTATACACGGAATTCTAAATACTGCCCCCTTTATCAAATCCTCTCATGCCGCTTGTCAAGCAAAGCAATCACTATGTGCTATAGAACCAAAAAATTAATTTTATTTAGCTTTCTCTTCAAACTTAGAAAGCAAATAATTGGTCTGTGCATTTAATTTATTTTTAAAGAAACTGCTCCATCCTAAAATAACTCCCTGAAAACCAAGTGCTTGTTTAGCCCAACGGTATAAATCGAATTGGTCGGTATGTTTGATAATTTTCCCGTCTTTAAATTCAAATTTTGCTTCTATTATATTATGTACTTTTTTTCCTGTTTTAGAAAAAGTATAAAATGCTTCCCAATGCGCTACCCCCTCATGTTCATTGGCTTTTATAGCTGAAAAAATCACTTTAAAATCTTTTCTTTTTTGACTATCGCAGAGCATTCGCCACATATTTTTTGCTTTCTCCCCTTTCAAAATACCAAAAGCGGGGTCTTCAAACTCAATATCAGAATGATAGCAAGAAGCCATGCCTTCTGCATCGAGTTGTTCAAAAGATTGATAGAATTTCTTAATCAAATTTTCCATAAAAAAATTTCAGTAAAATAAAAGCTTATACGAGTTTTATAATTTAAGATAAAATCTGAACAATACACACCCTTGACTTGGTTTTGTGTGAAGGAATTAATTAAAACTAAATTTAATTTTATTGAAAATGACAAAATCACAAAAAGTTTGGTTCATTACAGGTTGTTCTACGGGCTTCGGCAGAGAGTTGGTAAAAGTAGTTACAGAAAGTGGGCATATTGCCGTGGGGACTGTTCGTAAAGCGGCACAAATTGCAGAATTAGAAGCAATTTCTCCAGCAAATGTATTCGGGGTGGTGCTTGATGTTACAAATACGGCACAAGTAGAAGCGGGCGTGGCAAAAGCCATTGAAAAATATGGCAGAGTTGATGTTTTGGTCAATAATGCGGGCTATGGCACTTTGGGAAGTATAGAAGAAGTTTCGGATGAAGAAGTTCGCCGACAGTTCGATGTAAACGTTTTTGGTGCAGTGGATATGATTCGTAAGGTTTTACCACAGATGAGAAAACAAAAGTCGGGTCATATCTTAAATATAACTTCTATTGCTGGGTTAAATGGTTTTCCGGGAGTAGGGATTTACAATGGCTCTAAATTCGCCTTAGAAGGCATTGGCGAGGCCCTTGCTGCCGAGGTGAAACACTTGGGAATTAAAGTAACCAACATTGAGCCAGGGCCTTTCCGCACCGATTGGGCTGGGCGTTCTGCTATGGTTACCACTTCAAAAATTAGCGATTATGCAGAAAGTGCACAGAAAAATGTGGAGTCGATTGGCAGTGTAAGCGGCGCACAAATGGGTAGCCCTTATAAAGGAGCAAAGGCAATGTTGGCAGTCACAGAGCTAGAAAAACCGCCAGTTCATTTACCTTTAGGTGATCCTGCTTATAACCGAGCAAGAATTAAATTCAATGATTTCCTGAAAGAAATAGATGAATTTGAAAATATTGGTTTACCAACCGATTATACCGAAGAGGAGCTTAAAGAATTATCGTAACAAGAATTATTCGGCAAAAGAAAGGCTTTACTTAGGAACGGTGAATAAATAAATTGCCATTTAAATTTATTTTTGAGGCTATACAAGGCAAAAAACGTAGGCATAGCAGAGCGATGGAGAGTATTTCTAACCCGCAGTGGAACTGGAAGTATAGGCCAATCGGAACGCCGACCGAAAGAAACAAGAGAAAAAGATAATTTATTTATTTTCCGCTCCTTAGGTAAAGTATTTCTTCTTATTTTAATTTCAATAAATAAAAGTCCTTATTTTAAAGCTGAAACATAACCCCTATACTTGGTCTCAAAATAGTTTTTTCAAGTTCTCTTCCGTACATGAAATTTAAATCAAGTGCTACTTTAAAATTGCGCTGCCCAATATGCAAGCCTGTTGTGGTTGAGTAATAATAAACAGATTTATCAGTATCAGAAGTATCTCTAAATTCTTGATAACCACTACCTGTACTTATTCGAAATGTATTTAATAAAACCGCTCCTGCTTCGAGTTTATAGTAAAGGTTCTGTGAAAGGCCTTGCGAATTATTTCCAATAGAGCCTTCCTCCAAAAACTTTTGAATACCCTGTTTGTTGGTATTTCCTATAGATAGAAACAAGCCTATTTGATTGGTATTAACTTTATAACCCAAAACTCCTTCCCCATACCAACTTAAATAGTCGTTATCGAAATCGGCGTTGGCATCTATATCTTTACCATACATATAGTTTATACCTCCACCAACACTTAAAGTAATTCGTCCCGTGTTCGGTTTATTCACTATTTCTTTTTCAGAAGAGCAAGAAGCCTCTGCTTTTCTTTGTAATAATTTATCGTATTCTTCTTCTGTTAGAACAATACTGTTAGAACTGTTTTGAGCTACCAAAATATTTGTTTGGATAACCGCTAAAAAAACAAAGCACAAATAAACTGATAACTTCATAATTATATATTTATATTAAATCAATAAAAATTAAACTGATTATAAAATTTAATTAAAAATTACACCGACTTGAACCGCAGAAAGTCCTATTCCTAAATCGCCATACACTTTTATTTTTTCGTTTACAGTGTACTCTGCTCCTGCTCGCATTAGCAGCGATAATTGTGTATTTTGTGTCCCCGAATTTACTTGATAGCCCAAGTTATCGCCCCCTATTGGCACTATGGTTAACTCGTTTGAAATAGTAGAGATAACAAGCCCTAAGCCTCCCATTAAATAAGGTCGAATTGTGTTAGTACCAACTGTGTACCTTCCAAATGCATTCATTGAAAAAATATTTTCTTTAGCATTCCCTGAAACTACAACTTGATCGTAGCTACTAAACTCATCACCCTCAAAACGATAACTTGCCAAGCCCAATTCAATACCTACACGAAGGTTTTCTGAACGTTGTGTATTATATCGAAAAAAAATACTAGGCAGGAAATTTTTTTGCTGCAAATTAGAAAGTAATTCATCGCCTTTTGCATATACCCTAATAAAACCAAGTCCTAGGCTCATTTGCGGATTTTGAATAAATGTAGATTTATTCTTTTTTGTTTTTTTTATATTTGGATTATTAAGAAGAAACTGTGCGGAATCGGCACTAATAAAATACTCTGAGTTACCATTTGGATAATTAATTGCATAAATTAAATTAAGGCTTAAATGATATGCAGGGCCAGATAAATAATCTGATTTTTTGTATTTAACTGTTTCTAAACCAATTTCTAAAACCTTCGCACGAATTACTTTACCATCTCGTAAAACAATAAGATCTTCTGCGATTAAAGTTTCTTGGCTTGTTACATTTTGGGCTTCTACTATACCAACTA
>CAZFQW010000493.1:0-3413 GCA_964521225.1 uncultured Roseobacteraceae bacterium | reverse complement strand
GTATCTTGTAGCGATACTTTCCAAAGCTCCACCCATTGGGGTAATGTTTTTGCAATTTCTCCTTCTTCTACGTATCGCTCAAGAATAGTGGAAAGTGAACGCGAATCGGGGTATAGTTTTAGCACATTAGCCCTCTCCGTAGAAGCCAGCGATAGAAAGGCAATTGTAAGCTCATCGAGTGCATTTTGCGAATACAACGCACGTTTTTGTATTAGCTGAACGGCAAATTCGTTGCTGCTAGTTTCGGCGGTTTTGTGGTGCCAGTTGAGCAAAGCTACCTTTTGTAGTCTTTCAAGGGCATCTTCTTTTTTAATTACTTCTACGATTTCCTCAAAAATGGTATTGTATTTAAAAAATGAATACCATTCGTATTTGCCTTGCGTGAATTTATTGCGACCAATACCACCTTCTACTTCTACTAATTTATGCGAAAGATAAAATGAATGAACGCACTTACCTTGGGCGTTAAAACCTAAAATTTGTGTTTTTTGGGTAGTAAGAAGAAAATAAAACGCAGTTGATTTATCGAAATTTCTTTTTGGGCTTAAAAGCTCCGAGATGGGTAACCATGCAAGCGTATCGCCAGGGAAAGGCGCTTGTGCCAGTAACCAGATAATGTGAGAAAGCTTCAATTCTTTTACATATCGCCCAGAAGGTAAAATAAAAGTATCAGCTACAATTTCGGCACCTATATCTGCAATTTCGTAATACTGTTGCACGCATGCCCCAATTATTTCTTCCCAATACTGATTTATTGTAACCAAATAAAACTGATTAAATAACCCAATTCTTTTAGGCGTGGGCAAAGCCTCTTCACGGTTTTCAACCCACTGGGATATACCTAAGGCAGAAGTAATTTCTTTACCTTCCTTTAAAATATAGAAGTGAAAAACAGGTGCAAGTTTCAACACTTTGCGAAATGTTCTGTTGTCTTTAAATTGAACGACGTAAAGATTTTCTATGGGCTTTTCAATAAGCTTTGCTTTTATGCCATCTTGGTCGTTTAGAAGCGTAACTAACTGATTGATAGATTCATTTAGAGGAAAGTCTTTAGGCAAGGTGATAACCTTTCCTGATTCGGCGAATAGATTATTTAAATCTTGAAAAGATTCTCCGTAAAAAACATCTTCTGTTTGTGTTTTCTTATTCTTAGGGATTAATGCAGAAGCTTCCTCTCGTTTTTTATTAAAAATTTCGGAAGTGTCTTTTTCAAGATTACTTATTCCTTTTTGCTCAATAGTTTTAGGAGATACTTTGGCAGAAGTATTGGCACCTTCCTTATTCCATTTAAATATTTTATTGATAAATTCTCTCATAGATTCAACTCGCAGACCTCTGTTATGAAAAGATATGAGTTTTTAGCGATACTCTATCAGTTTTTGGGAGGAAAATTATTATTCAAAACGAAATTATAACGCTAAGATTTTAATTTCTACTCTTCTGTTCAGTCGCGATTGCGATTCGTCTTCGGGGAAAGGATACAGCATTTTGCTACAACCCCAACCTTTAATCTCTACCCTATCGGCAGAAATCCCGTTTTTACTTAAATAATTTTTCACCGATTCGGCACGCGCAATGGAAAGCCGAGTAGAAGATTCAATCCCTCCGTAGCAACCATTCGTATGCCCTTCAACCCTAATTTCCATGTTTTCATACGCCTGCATAATTTGCTGGATGTTCTGGTAAACATAAATAGACTCGGGCAATGGCTCGGGAGAATCGCCATAAAAATTGATGTTATTAATTCGGAAAGTAGTTCCTACTTCTAAGGGTTGTAGCTCGCGAAAAATGCCCTCTTGTGCCACCTTAGTAAGGTTGCGAAGCGAGAAAAGCGTGTCGGTAAAAAAGTGCCCGTCGGCAAAAATTTCTAGCCTATATTCTTTTATTCCTTTAATTACAGGAATGTTAATTTCATACTTTCCATTTTCGGTAGAAGTACTGGCTAACAACTCTCCTGTTTTCCTATCTCTGCAAGTGATTACCGCTTTAATCCCCTCTTTTGCTTTCCCTGTAATTGTCCCTTTTACAGGCAGTTTTTTACGAACACGTGCGGTTGTATTCCCTTCCACATTGGGTTTGTCGTAAAGATGGATAATCGCTTTTTTCTGTGCCTTTTCGCTTTCGGCTTGTTGGGCTTCCTTAATTTCTATAAGTGGTGTTTTTTCTTTGTCTTCTTTCGGTTGCTTTGTTGAAGTGCTAACTACTTGGTTTCCAAGTTTTATGTTATGGTAATAGAAGTAAATGGAGTGCCCTTCCCCGTTTTTATAAACATTATCGACTGCCAACAGAAAGCGTTCGCTTTTCTCTACACTTAAAGATTTACTATAGTCGTCGCCGGGGCCAGAAGGTACAAACTCGGCGGTAGCGGTTAGGGAAAGCCCTGTTTTACTTTCTATCTCTGGGCTAAACCTCGAAATATTGCTTCTGATAGGCTTTAGCGTTCCTTTCTTAATTTCGTTGCAAAGGTGTGCGGCAGTACCTTTAAAAAGTAAGAAATCGTAATCGTTAGAAGCGTTTTCCGGCACTAAATCGAAGGTAAGTGTCCCTGTGTGGAGTGCCTCAAACTCGTACCAAACCGTATGATGCTCTTTGGTGAAAGAGTATAAACTTTTAGGGGGCATACCGCTAATTTCCAGTACTTTACCAAACCCCGTGGGTGCAGTGGTGGGCCCTACAATGGTATCGGTGCCGATATTAAATGCCGAAATACAATCGCCGTTTTCGCTGATATTTAGGAGCGATTGCCCCTGCAAGCCGGAAAGACTGCCCAAAAAAATAGCTACTAGGAAAAGCCTCTTTTTAATCTCTAAAATCATTTCTTTTTGAAAAAAGTAAGAAATATGAACGAAAGTTTGTGAAATTTGCTTCTAATGTTACTTTATTGTTAACTTTATATGAACAAATTTTACACAAAGTCTAAAGCTATGATTAGTAAATATACCAATTTAAAGCTTTCTACTCTACTGTGTTTTTGTGTAGTATTTAATTTAAATGCAAAGCAGAAGGAAGGAGAAAGAGAGCACCGGCAGGGAAAGGATTCCATGCAAACAGAACAGTTACTTTGTTTGATACTCCAAACGAATCAGACAGAAGTCGAATCGTACAAGGCTTCGGAAATGTATATGCAAATACAGTCTTTTTTCCAAAATACGAAGGTTAAAAAATTTGCTAAGAAAAATAATCTGGCATCGTTACGAAAGCTATATAGGCGTACTAGCAAACGTTTTATTCAAGAAAATAAGCAGTTTAGTTTCCTGCCTCAGATACAAAAAGGCAAAACTTACGACTGTGTTTCTTCCGCTTTGTTATATTCTTTTTTGTTAGAAGACTTAGGGTATAATTATTCTATCTATCTCACAAAAACACATACTTATTTAAAAATCCATTTAGAGAATAAGGATGTTCTTTTAGAG
>CAZFQW010000492.1:0-3413 GCA_964521225.1 uncultured Roseobacteraceae bacterium | reverse complement strand
TTCCGTGGACCACATAGTATTCTTGCAAATCTTTTTCGCCTTCATTTCCTTGGAGGAAAGTCATAATACGATTAAAGGCAAAGCCCCCTCGTGCGTAACTCGAAGAAACATTCATCCCAAAAGACACATCGAAAAGCATGTTATTATTGGGATAGTTGAGTATCACAGGATCTGCCAAATGAATGACTCTTATGTTACTTAAGTTGATATTCGTGTTAGATAATTCTGTGGAAATACCAAAAGAAAGGGCTAAATCGTGGGCTATTAAAGCGTGATAAGAGATAGCAGGAGCAACATACATGGTGCTAAACCGCTCGAAATCTTGGTTGAAAATGTTGATACCTAACCCTAGATGCCCTCTGTTCAGCGGCGTGTTGGCACTTAGGTACGAAATAGTAGGGCTTTGGCTTACCTCAGACCAGAGCTTCTGTTGGGCAATTGTAATTTGCCCGTCTCTTCCACCTGCCAACGAAGGATTGTATAAAAAGCCATGTGTTAAGTTCTGGCTGAATATAGGTGCCTCCTGCCCATAGGATAACTGCGCTAAGATGAGTAAAGGGATAAGTATTCGTAAGATTTTCAACATAATATAGCTATGTAAATATTGCAAGTAGAAGTTGTAGTTTATCTGAGAATAGTGAAGGATTCCTTGATTGTTTCGCTCGTTTCGTTGCCTTCGTTATCAATAAAATTGACTTTCACTACGCAGATGTAATTGCCTGGAGGCAATAGTTTATTGTTCCAAGTGGCATCCCAATCGTTTCGGTAGCCTGTGGTTCCAAATACTTTGGTTCCCCAGCTATTTAATACAATAATTTCGTTGTCGGGGTATTCTTCGATGTTTACGATGTATAAAACATCATTTTGTCCATCTGAATTAGGTGTAATCACATTCATGATGGCGAGTTCTTCGAGGTCGGGCCTGCGAGGGCCAATCAGTACAAGCTGAGAGATTGTACTTGTACAGCCTTTCAAGTCTCTTACGGTCATGGTTACTTCGTAAGTACCTTGGCTTTCGTAGCTTCTACTTGGGTTTTGTTCGATAGAACCTTCTCGTCCGTCGCCAAAATCCCACGACCACTCAATCAACTCATCGGGGCCTGTCGATTGGTCAACAAATCGGACACCAATTCCCGCAGGAGTTTGCGCAGGTTGTTGGAATGCGGCAAGCGGTTCAGTGCCATCTAAGTTAATTTCAATGAAATCGGAGTCGGTACATTCAATACCCAAGCTATCGTACTGCGTTACCTGAATCATTTCGACGCTGCCGGTTTTGATAGAGTCTGCATTGGGTTGCCATCTGACAGAAACTTGGTAATCGTTCAGTGGCCCTGTAATTACACCACCTGTTATTTTCCAAAAGTATAAATCGCCTGTGGTGTCTGCGGCGGTATAAACTACCTCTTCAGCACCCAAACACGTGGTTCTATTGCCAATGATTCTCGCTGTTGGTATTTCGTTGATACTGATAATTTCTGTTGTATCGGCTAAGCAACTTGCTCCAAAGCCAAACGACTGTTCTAGTTTGATAGAACCTACCCCAGCAGGTCCCCAATCTACGAAGATGGTACTGCTATCGGGCTTGCTTACTATTGTTCCTCCAATTACCGTCCATGTATAAACGCCATTTAAAGTATTTGAAGAATACGCTATTTCGGTGGAAGCTTCACAAACGGCTTTAGGGCCTATTATTTGTACAGTTGGGTCACTGAATTTTTCTACTTCTAGTGTAACTGCTACCGGACAGTAGTTATCTTCAATCGGTGCTTCAAATAGGGTAACTGTTCCTATGCCTGCCGAATCCCAATCAACTATGATTTGGCTTGTATTCTGCCCAGATACAATTGTACCGCCTACGACCTCCCATGCGTAATCGTTATCAATGGACCCTGCCGCATATACAACCCCTTGCGAAAACTCACAAACTTGGTTAATACCTAACAGTCGTGGTTGTACAAATCGGGTGATAAATGTTTGAAGGCTATCTTGTAAAGTACACGCAAAAGTAGAGTCGCCTGTACTAATTGTTTCAGTTAAGAAAACTTTACCACTTTCAATACTATCATTCCAAACTACTTCAATCCGGTTAGTGAAATTAACAAAAGTGGTGGTATCGAAGGTTACCATTTGCGTGGTATCCACCATTACGGTGTCGCTGGTAATTACAAAAGTAGAATCAAAACCTCCAATAATTTCACCGCCTTGCACTTTCCAATCGTATAGGTTGCCTTCGGTAAATGCAGCATAAGTGTAGATTTGTCCGAGCGCACAAACAGAATCTTGTCCGCTAATTACTACCGGAGGAGCTGGATTTACTTGAATAGAGAATTGTTTGATGGTTGAACAGCTATCTTTAATCACCATTACCGTATAATCTTCGCCTGCATTTTCCAATTTTACGGTATCGATTACATAGGTTTTTTCTGTACTTAAAATAACAGAGTCGCTGCGCATCCAAATCACTGAATCGGCATTTTCCTGCAAAGCGGTTAGTTCTAATCTTTGTCCTTCGCAAACTACGGTTTCTCCCATGAAATCGGCAATTGGTAGCGGTTTCACAATGATAGAGAACCCTACACTGTCTTCACAAAATGCCTTGTTTACTTTCAGGCTATAATCACTTCCGGAAAGTGTGTCTGCAATGGCTTCAATGGTAAGCGTTCGTTGGTCCGAGATAATTGAATCGCCTTTCATCCAAATGTATGAAATAGCGTCTACCTCGTCGGCAACTAACTCTAGGGTTGAGTTTTCACAAACAGAGGTATCTCCTTGAAATGTAAGAATTGGTTGAGGCCTCACACGAACCGTAAAACTATCTGAAACTGCTATGCATCCATTTTTGATGACTGTTAGTGTATAATCGCTACGGGTGGTATCTTCCACATTGGTGAGCAATAAGACTGAATCGATGCCAATTTCTTCCTCTCCTTTTTTCCACAGATAAATATCCGCATTTTTTTCATCGGCAATGAGTCGTAACTCACCACCAAAGCATAAAATTGGGTTGGTATTAAACTCAGGGTCTCCTGTAAAAGTAGCAACGGGGAATGGGCTCACCGTAATGGCAAATGAATCGGAAGTGTAGGTATAAGTGTCTTTTATTAGAGTTAAGGTGTAAGATGAATCTGTATGAACCGAATCAACAAGAATAGGGATTACTAATGTGGTATCGGTACTCAAAGTATCTGTTCCTCTTCTCCAAATATACTGATTGGCATCTTTTGCATCTGCTACAAGGTTCAAAGAATCGCCTTCGCAACCTAAGGTAGTTCCCTCAAAAGTGAATACAGGCGGAACGGTTCCTCTTGCCCTTAAGGTAAAGGTGTAAGGTGTTGCGGTAGTATCGTTATTAGCAATAGAAATGGTAACATCTCTTGCCATGGTATCAATTGCCACAAAACCAATACTGAACG
>CAZFQW010000491.1:0-3416 GCA_964521225.1 uncultured Roseobacteraceae bacterium | reverse complement strand
AACTCCGACGAGATACAGATGATGTTGCCGTGGGTGCGCCCGTGGCAGGTACGGGTGGCAACATTACTTTTAGTGTAAGCCCCGCAGTCAACACAACTTACAACGTTTTGGCAAGCAATGCCACCTGTTCGGTGGAGCTAACCAACAAAGCGATTGTAACGGTAAACCCCCTTCCTAATAACAGCCTTGCCGTGAACGACCCAAGCATTTGCGAGGGCGAAACCGCCACAATTACCCTCACAGCTTCTGAAAACGGCGTTTCTTACCAACTCCGACGAGATACAGATGATGTTGCCGTGGGTGCGCCCGTGGCAGGTACGGGAGGCAACATTACTTTTAGTGTAAGCCCCGCAGCCAACACAACTTACAACGTTTTAGCAAGTACCGCTACTTGTTCAGTAGAGCTAACCAACAAAGCGATTGTAACGGTCAGTGCTTTTCCCATAACAACTTTTACAGGAACCACCACGCTTTGCCAAGGGGAAATACTTAGCCTTACCGCCAACCAAGTTGGGGCAAACTACCGTTGGCTCAATGCCAGTAACAATGTGGTAAGCACCCACCAAACGTTTGAAGTCACCAACGCAACTGTGGGTATTTCGGGAGAGTATCGCTTAGAAGTAACTAATGCGCCCGCCTGTGTTGCCACTTCAGCCCCTTTTACTGTTACAGTCAATCCTTTGCCACAAAAAGATTTAAGTGTAAATAGTCCCAACATTTGCTTGGGCGAAAATGCCATCATCCAAATTCAAAATTCAGAGAATAATATAGAATACACTTTGCAACTGTTAAACAATACATCCATAGAAACTATCACAGGCGATGGAAACAACATTCAGTTTACCGCTTTGTCGCCTGCCTCCACAACCACTTATAAAATTGTTACAGAAAACCCCGCTACCAATTGCCAAGTAACGCTCGATAACCAATCGGTAATTACAGTGAATCCACTTCCAATAACCACCTTTACGGGAACAACTACAGTTTGTGCAGGGCAAACCCTTAGCCTCAATGCCAACCAAGGTGGAACGGGAACTACTTACCGTTGGCTCAATGCTTCTAATGCTGAGGTAAGCGACGAACGAACGTTTGAAACCGCTAACATTACAGCTACCGATGCAGGAAATTACACCTTAGAAGTAACCAATGCAGCTACCTGTGTTGCCACTTCAGCCCTTTTTAACGTTGTAGTAAATCCTCTGCCCACGGTAAGCATTGTAAATATTGATGCTCTGTATTGCGATAAAGACCCCGCCTTTACACTGTTAGACAAAGCTACTCCGACGGGAGGTACGTTTAACATCGTAGGGCCAACCACCTTAAACAATGTAACCGAATTCAACCCCGACCTTCTAACGGCAGGAAACTACCAAGTTGTCTATACCTATACCGATGGTAATGGATGTGCGAATACGGCTAACCATCCGGTGGAAATTGAAACAGCTTGTATTGTAGTTGACCCTACGATAGACCCATTAGTACTCGCACAAAGCTTAGTGGGCCCCGGCGTAGTCATAGAAGGTGCAAGACTGAACTGTTCAGGAGTTTCTACGGGAACTTACAAGGTTAAAATTAATGGTGAAAACCGAGAAGGAGTTATTCTTTCCACAGGAGATATTAGAAACAATTTAGCACCCAACCTGCAATGTGTAGATGCTAGTACCACAGTAGGCACTGCTGGTAACCAACGTAGCGACCAACAGTTAGCCGATGCCGCAGGAGTCTCATTAAATGGCACTTTTGATGCCTGTATTTTGGAGCTTGATATAAAATCAATTGGGGGTACTTTTTCGTTCGATTACACTTTTGGTTCAGAAGAATATGAACGCTCTGATAATTTATGTGTATCTACAAATCCTATAACAGGTGCTACAATTAATAATGGATTTGAATGTGCTTCTTTTAACGATGTTTTTGGTTTTTTCTTAAATGAAAAAGATGATACCGATACCGACCAAAACATTGCCGTTATTCCCGGAACGACTATTCCCGTTTCCATTGATAATATCAACAACGACACCAACTTAGGATGCGCAAAAAACACCGAATATTACCTCGATAATACCAATGGTGATGAGCTAGTTTATAACGGCTTAACCCAAAATCTAGTAGCGACTGCCACGGTAGTTCCTTGCCAAACCTATACATTGCGAGTTAAAATTGCCGATGTGGGCGATGGACTATTAGATTCGGGGGTACTCATTGAGCAACTCAAAAGCCCAGGGGCCGAAATTCTTTATGCTTCCAACAGCGGTGCCGATAATTTGGTAGAAGGCGACAATGTATGTGAAGAGGGAGTAATCACGGTACGCAGAGTGGGTGATACTAGTGATGCCGTTGCGTTTCAGCTCAATACAACTGGAACGGCAGCACCAACGGACTATACTACAACTATCCCGACGAATATTTCTTTTTTAGCTAATGAAATAGAGAAGACATTTTCTATCCGAGCCGTTGAAGACGCTGCTACGGAAACGTTGGAAAATCTTACGCTAACGCTCATAGGTACTTGTGTTGACCTTTCTGGCGGACCCGATACGGACATCAATGTAGCCTCTGTTACAATTCCGATTGTAGATAAAACCCCTGTAAGTATCGATAACCTCGCCGCCAACTATTGTAATGATGCCCCTGCAATCACCTTACAAGGTGCTCCTACTACCGGAGGTACTTTAGCATTCCAAGTACAAGGGCAACCCACCCCCATTACCCAGCTAGTCCCCTCCGATTATACACCGAGGACTTACACCTTAGAAATGACTTTCACCGATGCTAATGGCTGTAGCAATGCCACTACACAAGATTTTGAAATTTTAAGAACACCCGATAATACTTTTGCTGGAGTTACCGAAATTTGCGAGGGAGAAACCCTCACACTCACCGCCAACGAAACCGAAGCAGGGGCAACTTATTCATGGACAGAAACGGTTTCGGGAACAGAAGTTTCCAATACTTCTGAGTTAACATTTAGCGGAGCGGATGCTACCCCTAGTAAATCCATGAATTACACGCTTAGAGTAGAACTTACCAATGGCTGTATCGCAACAAACACCGCTGACGTAACCATCCATCCATTGCCAACGCTATCCATCAACGGTTTAAATACGAATTACTGTATTGGCGATGCCGACGTAACCTTAGCAGCAACTCCCGCTTTAGGTACTGGCACCAGTAGCCAATTTACCATTCAGAATACAGCAGGGGGAAAGCCCACTGCGGAAACGATATTTAGCCCAGCTACTTTGGGCGTGGGCGAATATCTAGTAACTTATACCTATACTGACGATGAAGGCTGTACTAATACTACCAACCAAACCGTTAACATCAACCCACTGCCATCGGCAGCCTTTACGGGAACTACTACCTACTGCGCAGGAGAAAATTTGAGTTTAACGGCAAGCCAAGCGGGGGTAAAC
>CAZFQW010000490.1:0-3420 GCA_964521225.1 uncultured Roseobacteraceae bacterium | reverse complement strand
TTATCATCTTGTTTACACGTTTTTTCGTGTAAACCTATTTTAGGACGAGACAGAGTAAGATTTTTTGAATCTTGTCAAGATTTTATTCAATTCTATTCAATTGTTGCCATTCGTTTGCCATCCGCAGCGCAGCGGCATATCTTGCTAAAAAAACAACTACAGGCAAGCGCATGCTAATGCAGCAGAGAGGTGGCGCGCAAAGCCACTTGGACAACTGAATTTTTACGAATCCCCGTATTGCACACAATTACTGCTCAATGCGATGCAGCCATCAAAAGAATACACTCTTTGCCAACGCTTTATTTGGTGCAATGTTTAGAGAGTTATTGGTAACTTTCGCAACTTAAACAAAGGCTTGTATCACTTAAAATTGTTACTTTGTGGGTTAAGACAATAGAGAAACTTTAATACAAACGAAAAAATAACAAGAGCAAAGAGTAACAACTATGTCATTAAACATACAACATTTAGAAAACGAAATAATAGACCAATACCTATATGACGAGCATCCGTCAAGACCTTGGATAATAGGGTTTAGTGGTGGAAAAGATTCCACCATGCTTTTACAAGTAGTTTGGAATGCCCTTAAAAAAATTGACCCCGCTTTATTGACAAGACAGATTTATGTTGTTTGTAATGATACCTTAGTTGAGAACCCAAGAATTGTAAAGTTCATTAACAAGACTTTAAAAAGAATTCAGAAGGAGGCAAACCTTCATGACTTTCCAATAATTGTGCATCAGACAATGCCGAATTTGGAAAATACTTTTTGGGTTAAATTGATTGGATTAGGCTACCCAGCCCCAAACAAGTTTTACAGATGGTGCACTGAACGTTTAAAAATTGACCCAACTACCCGATTCATTAAGGAAACCACTTCAATGAATGAAGAGGCAATAATTCTTTTGGGAACAAGAAGTGATGAAAGTTCAAACCGTGCTGCTTCCATAAAGAAACACGAAATAAAAGGCCAACGATTGAGAAAACATTTGTTGCCAAATGTTTTTGTTTATGCACCCATTAAAGATGTAACGACCAATGAAGTTTGGCAATATCTCAATCAAGTCCCGCCGCCTTGGGGCGGAACTCACAAAGAATTGGTAACGCTTTACAGAAATGCAAATGCAGGCGATTGTCCTTTGGTAATTGACGACACCACACCAAGTTGTGGAAACAGCCGGTTTGGTTGCTGGACTTGCACAGTAGTAAACAAAGACAAATCAATGGACGGATTGATTGACAACGGAGAAGAATGGATGCAACCATTAGCAGACATCAGAAACTTTCTGATAGAAACAAGAGATAACCCTGAGAAATACAGACAACGTGAAAGAAGGGATGGTTCAGTTCACGAAAGATTTTGGGGACCATATACTTTTGAAACCCGTGTTGAAATTTTAAAACGAATTCTGAAAGCACAAAAACTAATCGAAGCATCAGAAGGCATTGAACTGATAACACACCAAGAAATGGTGCTGATTCAGTACTATTGGTTCAGAGATTGTTTTTTCAAAACCAAAGTATCGCAAGTTTATAATCGCATTTTCAAAATACAGATTGATATGAGCAAACAAGAAGAAAAGTACCAAAAAGAGGTTGACCTACTCAAACAGTCATGCAAACAAGAGCCAAAAGATGTGGAGTTAATTCAAGACCTTTTGGCATTGCAAAAAACCAAAACCTTAATGATTCGCAAAAGAGGATTGCAATCCGACATTGATAATCGCTTGAACCAGTTTATTGAAGAATTAAAAACTTCTGAAAAATGAAACCACGATTTGAATTAGTTGATGCAGGTTGCCTTATGTTTGATAGTATAGAAGGAAGATGGATTATCGAACACCCTAAAAATGGATACATGCCAACTGTTTCAAAGCTGTGGGATGTTATTATTGAACATCCTGAAAACCCACATAGAGAACCATTAAAATTTTTAGGCTCATTTAAAACTAAGAAAGATTCAATCGAATTTATTACAAGGCAATTAGAATCTGGGGTAGATTACTTTAATGCAGAACAATCTGAAAGTAAATTTTATAATAAAGACTATTCTCACAAATGACTATAAAAGAAATTGAGCTGTATAATTTTCGCATCTATAAAGGTGTAAATTCAATTGACTTAACAAGCGATGGCAAGAAAAACATCTTTGTAGTAAGTGGCAGAAACGGCTTTGGAAAAACTACTTTCTTGATGTCAATGGTTTGGTGCTTGTATGGGAAAAACATGCAAGAAGTTGACGATTTATACAAAAAAGAAATTGTTGACCAAGGCGGTTATAGCAAATACATAGTGAACTCACTTAACCGTTTAGCAAAGGCAGAAGAAGATTACAATTTCCATGTTTCCATCACTTTCACTGATGTAAATATACCCGAAGTGCCATGTAAAGAAATTGTAGTTAAGAGAAGCTATAATGCTAAAACAAGTGTTGCTGAAGAAGTAGAAGTTTTGATTGACGGCTACCCAAGTGAATTAGCAAAAGAAGTTGGGCAAGAAATTTTCATTCGTGAGTTCATCATGCCGATTGAGATTGCGAAATTCTTCTTCTTCGATGCTGAAAAGATTGTGAGTTTAGCCGAAGTTAATACAGCAGAACAACGCAAAAATTTAAGTCGTGCCTATTCAGAAGTTTTGGGTATTAAGAAATATGAAGACATCAAAAATGAGTTGGAAAATTTACAACTCAAACTTCGCCAAGATTCAGCAAGTGCAAGCGAAAAAGGTCAGTTGAAGCAGTTAGAAGCAGAAGTTGAAACTTGCGAAATTAAAATTGAAGAAAATCATAAAAAGATTGGCGAATTAAGGGAAAAGAGAAATGAAAAAAATAAGGATTCCCGAGACATTCAAGAAAAACTAATCAAGGCAGGTAGCTTGATTACAGTTGAGGAACTGCAAAGATTACGTGACCAAGAAGATGAACTCACAAAACGTCAAATCGATTTACAAAATGAACTCAAAGATTCATACGACATTATTCCGTTTGCTATTGCAGGTGAAAAGTTCTTAGAAGTAAGCAGACAACTGGAAAATGAAGCCAATCACAAAGCGGCACAATTCAAGAATGAAAATGTAAATGATGTTACCAATAAAATCTTAACTGATTTATTAAACATTCCGAAGCCAGACAAATTTGCGATTGACCACCAAGTGCATGACTTTTATGCCAATGCTTTTAAGACATTAATTCGCAAACATTTCTTTTCAGACACAGAAGCATTGCCGGAAGATTTTAAAGTAATTCATGAATTTTCTGATTCTGAAAGAAACGAATTGCAAGCAGTGATTAGTAATATTCGATTATCGTTCCGTGAATCTTTCAAGAGAATTAACGGTGATTTCAACCAAACGAAAAATGAATTGAACGGAATCCGCAGACGTATAAAAGATGCAGAAGCCAATCAAGAAGACCCGATTATT
>CAZFQW010000489.1:0-3420 GCA_964521225.1 uncultured Roseobacteraceae bacterium | reverse complement strand
AACTGCGCTTATCGGTTATTTCATTTTCCTCTATTCTAGCGAGCTAAAAGCAAAATCGTTGTTACTTGCCCCTTACTTTATATGGTTGGTAATTGCTACTTCTTTGAACGCTTATGTGCTGATTAAAAATTAGGAGCTGAATGAAAACCCCTAGCGCAACCAAGTTATTAAATCATTCTTCCTTATTATTGTAGTATACTTACTCATTCATATCCCTATGAAGAAAATACTGATTGCCTGTTTCGCTTTTTTCATCTGTTTTCAACTTTTTGGGCAAAGTGCCAATGTACCATTTGATGCCGATTATTACCACCTCATCGACCGCTACGAGATAAAACAAACAAAATTCTTCCCTCAATTTTATAGCGCCTTCAAACCATTTGACAGGCAGTCAATCGCTGCTTTTGCCGATTCTTTATATACCAAAGAAGCCGCCTATTCCGATGCCGACAATTTCAACATCCGGTACTTACTCAACGATAATTGGGAGTGGGCAGAAAACGAGCAAAACGACAGGGAAAAGCCAATCTTAAAGTATTTTTATAAGAAAAATTCAGATGCCATTTATGCCAACGAGAAAGACTTCGACTTACACCTAAGCCCTATTGTTCACTTCTCTGTGGGGAGCGACCCTGAGTTCGATGCTTCTACCTATATTAACACAAGAGGGGTACGGGTAAGGGGAAGTATTGGAAAGAAAATCGGCTTTTTCTCCTCTTTCACCGAAAACCAAGCTCGTTTTGCCGGCTATGTACAAGAACATATCGACTCTACCAATGCCGTTCCGAGCGAACGCTTTTGGAAAGTCCTTTCAGAAAGCAGTAAAAATGTAACTCAATTCCAGGTAAACGAAGGGGTAGATTTTACCCAAGCACGAGGCTATATCACTTTTGTGCCAGTAGGTCCAGTACAGTTACAGTTGGGGCATGACCGCCATAAAGTTGGCAACGGCTACCGCTCTTTGGCAATGTCGGGGGAAATGCCCGACTACTTTTTTATGCGCATTAACACCAAAGTGTGGAAACTGCAATACACCAATTTATATGCACAAATGAGCACACGTGCGCCGCTAAATGCAGGGCAGCTCTTACCCAAAAAATATATGGTGATGCACCATTTAAGTATGAATATCTTGCCCAACTTAAATGTGGGCATTTTTGAGTCGGTGATGTTCGGGCGCGATAGTGTAAACAACGCTTTAGAGCTAGAATACTTGAACCCTTTGATTTTATACCGTTCGGTTGAACTTGCCTTAGGCGATGTAGATAATGTTAATTTAGGCTTTGATTTCCGTTGGAATTTGATGAGCCGGTTCCAATTGTATGGGCAATTGTTGATAGACGACCTGCTTTTTAGCGAATTCAGAAAAGGAAGTGGGTGGCATGCCAACAAAACAGGAACGCAAATTGGCTTTAAATACATTGATGTTGCCAACATCCCTAATCTCGATTTACAGCTAGAATATAACGTTGTTAGACCCTACACTTATGCCCATGTAGGTTACCGCGATGGCGCCAACTATCAACACTATGGGCAACCTTTGGCACATCCGCTCGGAGCGAATTTTAAAGAAATTATAGGCGTTGTTCGCTATCAACCCATCCCGCGATTGTGGATTAGCGGCAAAGCAATTATCGCCCAACGAGGCGAAGACCCCTCGCCCGATGTAAACAATGGTGCTAACATCTTCTTAGACTATAACTCTAACCGAGCCGACTTTGGGAACGAAACAGGGCAGGGAGTTCGCTCCAACCTTATGTTTGCCGACTTTACCGCTTCTTATCATCTATTTCATAATTGCTTTGTGGATGCTAAACTACTCTTAAGGCAGTGGGAAACCCCCGACGCTAACTTAATTTTTAGCAACACAGTATTCCCATCGATTAGCCTACGCTGGAACACAGGGCAGCGATTACAGGAGTTTTAATGGGTAAATCGAACCCGAATCCATCGGCAGTACCTAACGCCGGCTGCCGAGGTAAGTACTGGCAATGGACCGTGAGAATTAAAAAAACGACTTAATCTTCTTGATTCAATTTACTAATCGCCCAAATAGCCCCCCCCGCAATGGTAACTACTGCACCCATCAAAATAGCGATATTTGCTGTTTTTTGTACTTTTTTTGCTCTGTTGAGGTACAAAGAACCCACCCCTTTTTTTTCAATAAAACGCGCTAGTTTTTGAACTCTGTTTTCTAGCTCTTCTTTTGCTTTTTCTGTGATATTCATTAAGAGGAGCGATAGCGTCGAAGCAATCTGTATCGGGTGAACCACTTTGGTACAGAGTGCTGCGCTCGCAACAACGTGGTATTTAACTTTAATTTTGGCATTACTGAAAATAGGGGTGTTAACTACGTTACTGCCCAATCCTTATCACTAAAAAATCAAATTGGTTTGGCTGTTGATTTGAAAACGGGTCTAGCAATCGGCTGTACCTTGCCCCAAGTTCCACATCGAGCAATCGGAATGCCCTGAACTCAAATGTTAGCTCAGCGCCCATTGAGCGATAGGTAGAAGAAGAAGCTTCAACAGAACCCCGCAAATTGGTAAACGATGTGTTATTTAATGCTTCCGCGGCAAAAATTTCATCTACTTCGGCGACAGCCACGTCGTAAAATAAGTTCATGTTTAACCTTTTGATGAATGCAAATGGCCCTATTGCCCAATCGGGGTATAAAAGTGGAAAGGCATAATTAAACGATAATCGGCTGATTCTGTCGTGAACGACTTGGGTGTCGTAGCCCCTTGCGTACGAAAAATTATCTCTGAACAAATAGCTGTTATTGAATGCTTCGCTTCGGTAAGCCCCTGTTAAGAAAAAGCTATGCGTTTTGAAGAACCCGGGCCAATAAAGTGCTCCGTTAAGCAGTAAAGCACTGCCTTTGTTCATTTCGCTTTGGATAGTAGTGTTGTAATTTAAGCGGAAATACTGCCCAAAGCGAGGGTTCACTTGCCGTGGCGCTCTCAGGCGAAAACGACTGAATTCCATCTCAAATGAAAGCGCATTAAATGTACCGTTGCGTTGCTGTATTTCTTGATTGAACCGAAAATTGGTTGGTGTATAGTCCACATTTAAGAAATGGTAACGGGTACTTACCGTCAAATCTCCGAAATGAACCCCTTGCATTATATTAAAAGGAAGCGTAACGCCAACAGAAAGGTCATTTTCGTCCCAATTTCTTAAATAAAAATTTCCGAAGAGGGTAGTGTCGGTTGCTGTAATATTTTCATCTATGTAAAAATCGGCTCTTTCTCTTTCGCTCGATGAGGTTACGTTAACATCGAAAACGGGGAAGAACTCTCCGTAGCGTATCGTTCCGTAGTAGCTTAGGTTTTCCTCGTTGGCATTATAGTTTACGCCACCCACTGCCGAAAGTGTGGTGAAGGTATTATCAGACTGTAGCTCTAAACGGTAGTTGGG
>CAZFQW010000488.1:0-3428 GCA_964521225.1 uncultured Roseobacteraceae bacterium | reverse complement strand
TAAGGTGCGCTAAAATAGGGCGGATACTGAGTTTGGTGTTGGGCATGTAAAATTGTCTTTGCAGAGATTTTTATTCGTTTTAGGGGTAAGCGTAATCAAAGTATAAAATTAACAGAGCAAATCTAATTCTGCTCCTCCATTTCCTGAGAACCATCATTCAATTTTACTTCCTCTATCCAAATCTTTTTTCTTTCAACCCTAATTACCTCTACAATTGATTTAGCGGGGAGAAACAGCCCCAATGTTCTTACTTCTCTTAAGTTTCCATTGAAATCGGCAGTGCCAGAAGGGCGAAGCGCAGAAGTAGTAACGCCTCTTTGGCCTACCAAAATTTCATCTTCGTCTTCGTTAACTTTGCTATCTATTTTGAGCTTTAGCGACATTTTATCCCAAGTTCCAGATTTAAAGCTCCGATACACAGCTAAGCCCGTTGCCAAAGCAGTACCTGCAAAAATGAGCGAGCCAATAGTAACACCAAAATAACTGTAACCTAAGTAAATACCAAAAATAGCACTTAATAGCCCTATAATCCCTATAAGCGTAGTGCCGGGAATAAATATGAGTTCTAAAATTAACAGCGCTAATCCAAAAAGAATTAGAGAAATAACGGTGAGCCATTCTAGCATAATAATAAGGTTTTGTTATCTACTCCAATTTACGATTTTTTTGACCATTCTGGTTCGTAAGAACTTCCTCCAAACAAATGAAGCATTAATGCCCGTGAAATTCTGAAGTTAATGGGTACAAAAAGAATAGAGGGGGTAATAATAAAAACAAGATACATCCACAACTTTGGGGCTTCTACTAAAACATTTATGGCAATGAAAATACTCACCATTAAGGCAATATTAAAAGCATAACTAATGTACATTGCCCCAAAAAAGAAGCCAGGTTCTGGCTCAAATCTTACATTGCAATTAGGGCAGTTTTGATGCATTTTATAAAATTTATGGAGTTTTGAAAGCGGATACATAAACATATCGCCTTTATAGCATTTAGGACATTTTAATTGCGTTATAGCTTCTAATTTAGAGTTAACTTTGTTCGACGGAGTATTTTCCATTTGTATTTTATTTTTGGGCGTAACTTTTACTTCAGCGCTTGTATATAAGATAGTAACTTAAAAACAAACTGTTTTAATTGTAGGTGTAAATATAACACAGGTGCTTTGCATTAATATTAAAAAACTGGATTTCTGTGATATGAAAAAAATAGCTTTTCTATTATTACTTATTCTAGCCAATAAAGGGGCTTTTAGCCAAGCCGACACCGATATTTTTATTTTTCAGCTAATGCTGAACGATGAAGAGATCGCTTTAACTGATGGAAAAAATGTAACTAAACAAAAAGGTTACGATAATCAACCTTCTTTTTTTAATGATGTCGAACTGTATTACACTTCGGCAACAAAAGAAGGGCAAACAGAAATATTTTCGGTTCGTGTTGATAAACTAAAAACGAAACAAAGAACAAAGACCGTAGAAAGTGAGTATTCTCCTATGCTCATTCCCAATTCAGAACACTTTTCTGTAATACAAGTGGAGCAAGATGGAACACAGCGTTTATGGAAATTCCCTATAAAGGGCAAAGAAAAACCAAGTGTAATTCTCGAAAATGTAAAACCAGTGGGCTACCACGTTTGGAATGGTGCCAACCACTTAGCCATGTTTGTTTTAGGACAACCCAATACCCTACAAACCGCCAATGTAAGTGTACAAGAAACAAAGATTTTAGTGGAAAACATAGGGCGATGTTTCAAAAATGTTCCTGATTCTGAGCTAGTTAGCTTTGTACACAAAATCAGCGAAAATAATTGGGAGGTGAAAAGCTTAGACATAAAGACTGGCGAAATAAAAAGCCTTGTACCGACTTTAGAAGGCAGAGAAGATTACGCATGGGTAAGCGGAAATACACTTATAATGGGCAAAGGAAGTAAGCTTTTTAAATATTCCGTAGGGATAGATGGCGAATGGCAAGAAGTCGGCGATCTCTCTATGTTCGGTATTTACGACTTTAATCGCTTAGCCGTTTCGCCCAACAAAAAGTACCTAGCCGTAGTCGCTACCGATTTCGACGAATAACATCTTACTTTTATATGCAGTGCGTAAAATCGAGCCTTTACTTACCAATCAATCGGTGTTTTTCCTTGTTGCTCTAGGTATTCGTTGGCTTTGCTAAAGTGTCCATTTCCAAAAAAACCTCTACTTGCAGAAAGCGGCGAAGGATGGGGAGATTGTAGCACTAAGTGTTTGGTGCTATCAATAAAATCACCTTTTTTCTGTGCATACGAACCCCACAAAATAAAAACCACGCCTTCTTTTTTTTCTGCAATAGCTTTGATTACCGCATCGGTAAACGTTTCCCATCCTTTCTTTTGGTGAGAACCCGCGGCGTGTGCCCTTACAGTAAGCGTTGCATTTAATAGCATTACACCTTGTTTTGCCCAGCGTTCGAGGTTACCCGATTTGGGTTTTGCCTTGCCTAAATCTTGGGAAATTTCCTTAAAAATATTAGACAACGACGGGGGGAAACTCACACCATCGTTCACCGAAAAACAGAGCCCATTTGCCTGCCCTGGGCCATGGTAGGGGTCTTGCCCAAGAATTACTACCTTCACATCGCTGAAACTACACTTATCGAATGCATTAAAAATTAACGCTCCAGGAGGGTATATTTTATAGCTCTTAATATCCTCTCTTATAAACTTTGTGAGAGATATAAAGTAATCTTTTTTAAACTCATTTTTTAGAATTTCTTTCCACGAATCAGCAATTTTTACATTCATATTTCTTATTTTTATCTAAGTATTAATTAAATATCCTTAAAAACTATTGTTCAGAGAGCATATAAATAATTTTGGAGGACAAGTTAAAACTCTCATTTATAAATCACTGAAAGTAAAAAAGTTTTAATTAAGTGTACGATTTTACAATGGTTACTGCAATAACAGAAGGAATTAAAGTAGGTGTTGAAACAGAATACAAACCAGACTACTCAAGCCCGGCACAGTATCATTATGTCTTTACCTATCGCATTACTATTGAAAATAGCAGCAATTACACAGTTCAGTTACTACGCAGGCATTGGTTTATTCACGATGCAAACGGCGAAGTAAAAGAAGTAGAAGGAGACGGCGTTTTGGGAGTTCAGCCCATAATTGAACCCGGTGAAAACCACCAATATGTTTCGGGGAGTCATTTAAGAGCCTCTGTGGGCAAAATGGGAGGGTATTACGTGGTAGAACGTTTGATAGATGGAAAACAATTTAAGATATCGATACCAGAGTTTACGCTGATGGCATCCTTCAGACTAAACTAAAAATCCAAACTAAGCTAATATAACTTCACACCCGAATGAGCCAAAATCTCAGTCGGGTGTTTTTTTTTAACCAAGGGCAAGTTTTGGAATCCGAAAATGCATATTTGGCA
>CAZFQW010000487.1:0-3431 GCA_964521225.1 uncultured Roseobacteraceae bacterium | reverse complement strand
TTTATCATCTTGTTTACACGTTTTTTCGTGTAAACCTATTTTAGGACGAGACAATCCTTATTATATCTATTTTATTAATCGCATTTACCTTTTATAAATACCGAACGTATCAGCTGAAAAAACGCAACGTACTCCTAGAAAAAATGGTAAATACACGAACCGAAGAATTACAAGCTTCTCAAGAAAAAATACTTTTGCAAAATAAATTCCTCAGCGAAAAACAAAACGAAATTCTTACTCAGAATGAAGAACTAAGACAAACCCAAGAAGAATTACAAACGCAAAGAGACTATATAGAGCAAAAAAACCAAGCGTTAGAAGAAATAAATAAGAATATTAATTTAAGTATAATGGCTGCAAAAGAAATACAGCAGGCAATTCTTCCTTCAGATGATGGGCTCAATCAGTATTTTGAAGATTACTACTTGCTCTATAAGCCTCGCGATATAGTTTCGGGCGATTTTTATTGGGCCGAATCCATAGAAGGTAATCTTTGGTTAATTGTTGCCGACTGTACCGGACACGGCGTTCCTGGGGCTTTTATGACTCTCCTAGGAAAAAACTTTCTCGATAAACTAATTATGCAAGATAACATATCGTCGCCTGCTGAAGTATTAAAACAGCTTGATACTGAAATTAGAGTGAACCTTAACCAAAAAGAAAGAAATGGGCAAAGAGGAATGGATTTAATGATTTTAAAAATTAATGACTATCTCTCTGATTATAAAGTTATTACCTACTCAGGGGCAAAAAGTGCTATTTATGTTTATGATAATCTTGAGAAAAATCTTATAGAACATAAAGGCGATAGGATAGCAATTGGAGGCTTTAAAGCTGGCGAAGTACAATTCAACGACTACGAAATTAAAACTAGAAAAGGTAATATTATTTATTTGGGAACAGATGGCTACCAAGATCAAAATAATTATGCCCGCAAAAGCTTCTCGAAAAGAAGATTTAAAGATTTAATATTATCAATAGCAGAAAAGGAGTTGAGCGAACAAAAAATAATGTTAGAACAAAGGCTCAATGAGTATATGAAAAATACAACGCAACGTGATGATATTTTACTGATGGGTATTAGAGTTTAATTTTTTGCTTTGTAGAAGGTGTTTCTCCCATGGCTTTTTAACAGTTAATTTCATAAATTTTCTACAAAGATTTTCGGCTCTGCGAACCTCTTCTTTTTATGAAAAGTGCCTTTTTATATATAATTGGGTGTATGCCCTAAAGCGAGCCACAAATCTAGGGAAGTTCAAACCATATCTAACACTGTTACTTCAAAACTTGTCTTATCATGCTGCTTAAGATTTTCAAAAAGCTTTTCTACCTAATTTTAGCACTTTCTTTCGTTGTGTTTATTTTACTTTTATTGGACGGAATCCATCAGTATCCATCTCCTCCGCCCCCTTCGAGGTTGTTACTTCGGAAGCCTACTAAAACGCTAGTGCCTTCTGGTAGCGAACTGTCGTTCAATGATTTAAAAGAGAACTTTGGGAAAAACAAAGAGTTGCCCAAGGGCTACGAAGAACAGGCTTTACTTGCCCTAGCACATTACCCCGAGCTTGAAAACGTTCCTATTCGCTTCGAAATCACCGAAACGCTGATTCCTCTTGCTTCTCGGCCTGATATTTTAAGTGTTTTACTCCCTTGGAAAAAAAGAACGTATTGCATCATCATCAGCAGTAAATCTATTGAAAGTTTAGAGCCAATCTTACTGCAAAACCTCAGTTTTAATGCGCAAGTAGGGGTGCTTGGGCACGAACTAGGGCATACCGTTTATTACCTCGATAAAGCTTCTATAGAACATGCAGGAATTGCGGCTCGTTACCTCACTTTGTCTTTCCGAAAAAGCTTTGAAAGAAATACCGACCAACGGACTATTGAACATGGTTTAGGATACCAATTACTTGCATGGAGCGAAGAGGTACAAGCTGCCTTTAACGGCGATTCCGAAGCTATTACAATGGATAACACTTATTACAATCCTCAGGAAATTAACAACGAAATTACTAAGCTCAAAATCTACAAATAACCAATTATGTTTCGCCTTGAAATAACGTTACAAGTGTTAGGATAAAATTGATAAGCATCGAGTTTAGGCTCGGTTTTTTTTTGTTCCTAAGCAACTTTTTCAGGTTTATCTATGGAAGGAGAAACTCCAGTAGGTAGCGGTAAATCAATATCGGGGGTTGGGTTGGTAACCCCTCCCTCTTTATCATCCGAAGGATTGCTGTCTTCAATAAAAATGTAACGAAAAGCCGCTATTACAAATGCAGCAGAAACTAAGAAAACCGCTATATACATAGTGTTCTCCATTAACCAGTTAAAAAACATAATCAGTTAGTTTAGTTACTATTAAAGTGTTTTAAAGAAGCAATATATTTATGCATCTGTACAAAGTCAAGATAACCACTCGGTTAATTTGAGAGGTTCTTGGCAATTTAGTAACCTTCAAAAAGTTGTAGAAGCTCGAATTTACCCAAGTTAGCTTCATTTTTTCGAGTAATTTAGTATCAGTTTCCAAGGGTTATTCTTAGTGATAAACCAAGGGTTTTATAAGTACTTCTTCAAATGCTTATAACCTAGCTTTTTTGCCAATTTTTTGGCATTCCATCTGCGCTCATTTTTTATTTTTGGGTTTGCTCCAAGGCTCATCAGCAGCGTAATAATATCCGCATTATTTTCTTTAACTGCCTGGTGTAAGGGGGTATTCAAGGCTGAATCTTGTATATCAATATCATATATTTTAGTAAGGGGGGGTAAGCTCTCTGCCAAGTTATATTTTGCAGCTAAATGCAAGCCGCTTAAACCCTTGCTAGGCGTTTCTGCTTTGGGAGCACTTTGGCAAAGCAGTAGCAACATATTGCTTGCCCCGTTTTTTGCAGCCGTTTCTGCGACAGAAATTTCACTCGGGAGTTGGTAGAAACCAACTTCTTTATCAATCTTAATTGCCTCTTTTAAGATTTCTATTTGCCCTGTGCTAATGGCATAGTCGCTTAAAACGAGCATGGCACTTACTTTATATTCATTGGTCTGAATCCCTATTTGGTTAATGATTTTATGGATATCAGCTCCATTGCTGAGCAGCTTTTTAGCCACAGCGTGTGCACGGTTTGTCAGTGCCAAGTGCATGGCATCTTCCCCAATATTATTGGCAAGCGAAATATCAGCATAGTTATTCATTAAGAAGATAGCAATGTCTTCTTTCTTGTTCCGAATGGCGGCCATCAACAGGCTATTTCCTTGTTGATCAACCGTGTTAATATCAATTCCTTTCTGAATAAAATACTGAACGATAAACGTTGCACCTCGGTGTATAGCAAACTGAACAGGCAACAAGCCATTGGGTAAATCATTTTTGTAATTAATGCCGCGCTCTACCAATGCTTGGGTAATTGCCACTGAGCCTTGCTGAATAGCCGTTTGCA
>CAZFQW010000486.1:0-3434 GCA_964521225.1 uncultured Roseobacteraceae bacterium | reverse complement strand
GGCAACGCAATTACAAAGGGTATAGGAATGAGCTTTCAGCACCAGTTTGCAGCACCTTTGTCTTTTAATTTGGGACTGAACTGGCAAAACGCAACGCAAACAGAAGAGAACGAAGAAGGCATTTTAGAAACCACCAAAATAGAGTTTGCCACCGATTGGACTGCCATATTAACCGCCAATTATTCTATTAGAAAAAAGCGGTTAGATTTTGCCTTCAACACACAAATAACAGGCCCTATGCAACTGCCAGAAGTTTTCGATTTAGATGCTGAGGGAAACCAACTTGACAAGGCTCGGCCAACAAGGTCGCAACCATTTGTACTGCAATCTTTCCAAATTACCAAAACTTTTAATAAAGGCTTTAGCTTGTACGGAGGCATTCAAAACCTTTTCGACTATCAGCAAACACTTTCGCCCTTAACGGGCTTTAACGACCCAAACGCCTTGCCAGGGTTTAGTGAGTTTTTCGATACTGCCTACGCTTTTTCAGTAGGGCATAGGAGAGAAGTTTACCTCGGTTTCCGATGGAATCTCGGGCGAAAATAAAACACTAAAGAAAACTCCAAGGAATCGATTACTTGGAGTTTTTTGAGAATATATTGGTATTGAATAATGTAAACCTCTGATTATTAATTAGATAATTTTTGTTTTCTGCCTCAGAAATAAAACGTATGCAAGCTATATCCACCAAGCAGAAGGGAGTACTTTCAAGAAACGCAACGCAATAGAAGGTAAAAAGCCCTGTAAAGTTGCTGCTAAATGCTTTGAAATAGAGGTGGCTAAGTTCCTTGTTGGTTGTGGCTAAAAATCCAACGGCGAAATCCGAGTGATCCGTTATCGTTTTACTGATAAATCTGATCGGTTCTGTGGGTAAAAAAATTGCTATTAATTACTTTAAGTAATTTTCTAATTTAATTTAAGAAAAAGTTCCTCATTTCCAGATAGTTACCTCAAATTAAATACAATTTAATTTTGTTCGGTTGCTTACTAGATTTAAAATAGAACATTATTTTAAGCAGTTGAAATCTAAGGGCTTCCAACTTGAAGAAATTAACCTGAAAGGATATAGCAGAATAAAACCCGTTATTACGCTTACTCTCTATGGTAGGTCTTAAAAAAGCTAGCAATTCTCATTTGGATAACGCCTAATAATGCTTCTTTAAAAATGCCTGTAGACATTTTTGAAGTACCTTTGGTTCTATCCGTAAAAATAATAGGCACTTCTGCGATTTTAAAACCATACTTCCAAGAGGTGAACTTCATTTCTATTTGGAAAGCGTAACCTACAAATTTCACCTTATCTAAATCAATAGTTTCTAGCACTTTGCGCGAATAACATTTAAAGCCTGCGGTAGTATCTGCAATGGGCATTCTGGTAATTAATCGCACATAGTAACTGGCAAAATACGACATTAGTACTCGGCTCATGGGCCAGTTAACCACATTTACCCCCGTTACATAGCGAGAACCTATTGCCATATCGTTTCCCCCGTTTTCACAGGCTTCGTATAGCTGAATTAAATCTTTTGGGTTGTGAGAAAAATCGGCATCCATCTCAAAAATATAATCGTAGCCTTTTGTTAGCGCTTTTTTAAACCCATAGAGGTAGGCAGTTCCCAAACCTGATTTTTCTTCTCTAATTTCTAAAAGTATTCTTTCGGGATATTGCAGGGCAATTTCGGATACTTTTTTTGCAGTCCCATCGGGAGAATTATCATCTACTACCATTACATTGAAAGGCTCAGTTAAATCCATCACCGCTTTCAAAATGGCTTCGATATTCTCTATTTCGTTATAGGTTGGTATAATTACTATTTTCTTTTTCACTCAACAAAGATAATTGCACTATATTTTTAGAAAAGCATCCTTTTATTTTCTTAACACAAATAAAAATTCAATTTTTAATTAATTCCTTTCCAAAATACATTTTTCCTTTTAATTATTCTCCTTAAAGAAAGGAACTCAATAAAACAGTTCAATAAGCCAACTGTTTTATTTAAGAAAAAAAGGGTGTAATCAGCATCCAATACCCCATAACCCACCTAAACATAATCCATTCTTCTTTATTGATTTTTTTCATGCTAATTTTATTTCTGGCGTTTGGGGGCACTTTCATTATAAAGTCTATCGAGCGTAGTTACGTAATAAACAGACTGATTTGAACCTCCTTTATCAATATATTTTCGATTTTTACCTAAAGATATTTTTAAAATATTTTGTGCGTTTTCAAAATCTAAAACTTCTGAATTAGCATTAAATCGATAGATAGTATAGCCATGGGAATTATTTTTATCTTGGGCCGTAGGCGACTTTTTCCATTTAATTAAATATCCTTTTTTAGTTTGTTTTACTTTTACTTTTTTAGGAGGGAAAGGAGCTACATTGTCTTTCCATTCCATTACAGGCGGTAATGCAGGGTAGCGATATAAATTATTTTGCAATGAATCTAAAAAACTATTTGGATTTTCCTTAAACGACTTCGCACTGAAAAAACTACTTCCCAGTATTTTTGCAGGAAATTTCCTTGTGTAACGAACCTGCTGAGGGACTTCCTTGGGGTGGTGCCAAGCGGAGTCGAAGTTTACATTAATTTTATACGTGCCATGCCCCATGTAAACATGCCGATTAAAGGCATTTTTAGACCACCAATCGGTTAGTTTGCTAAAAGCAGCGGGGGCAAAATCCATACTCCAATAGACTTGAGGCATCATATAATCGACCCAGCCTTCTTGCTGCCACTTGCGGGTGTCGGCATATAAAATATCGTATGTTGGTGCACCTGCTTTGGTATCGGAACCCAAATTATCGTCGGCTTTATTACGCCAAACGCCAAAAGGGCTTACCCCAAATTTTATATGTGGCTTTATTAGATTTAATTGAATAGAAACTTCCTGAATTAATTGGTCGATATTATTTCTACGCCAATCTTCTATCGAATTAAATTGCCCTTGATATTTTTGGAAGGTGGTACTATCGGGAAACGGAGTGTCTTTTTTTGGGTAAGGATAAAAATAATCATCGAAATGAATTCCATCCACATCGTATCGTTTGGCAACTTCGCTAATTACCTCTACTACGTACTTTCTCACTTGGGGTAACCCTGGGTCGAAAATATAGCCTTTTCCATATTTTATGAGCCATTCAGGGTGTTTCTTGCTGATATGATTTTTGGCAATACTACTTTTATCGTTAAAAACTGCCCGATAAGGGTTAAACCATGCATGGAACTCTAGCCCGCGTTTATGCGCTTCCTGAACCATGAATTTTAGAGGGTCGTAGCCTGGCTTTTCGCCTTGCGTACCCGTTAACCACTCTGACCAAGGCTCGGTTTTACTTTTAAAAAGGGCATCGGCAGCGGGGCGAACCTGTACAATTACAGCATTTAAATTATTTTTTGCGCACAAATCGTAAAAATCAATTAATTCTTTTTGCTG
>CAZFQW010000485.1:0-3471 GCA_964521225.1 uncultured Roseobacteraceae bacterium | reverse complement strand
TTTCTACCCTGAACGGCTTACCCAAGGTAGAGAACGTAGTAATCACCGATATGCTGCCGGCAGGCTTCGAGGTAGAAAACCCAAGAATTGGCGGAATCCCCAATGCCAATTGGATAAAAGACCAAACCTATCCGGAACATGCCGACTTTAGAGACGACCGAGTGCATTTCTTTACCACAGTAACTAGCCAACCGAAGGCTTACTACTACATGGTACGAGCCGTTACACCGGGTACTTACAAAATGGGTCCTGTAAGTGCCGATGCCATGTACAACGGAGAGTACCACTCTTACCACGGTGCAGGAGAAATTGTAGTAGAATAACTTTTTAAATAAGATGCAAATGAGGGGTTAAAAAGACTGTTTCAACCAAAAGGGAGAGAACTATAAGGTTTACTGGGCCTATTGTTAGGTTCTTGGCAAACTCAGAATGACCCCAAAAGTCGTTCTTTAGGCTCAAAAAAGAAGGTTAGCCCTGGTTTGCATATAAGGTGTAAAACTAGTAGTGGCACGGGTAACAAACTTCATACAGGTAGAAAATATCCTTACCTACTGTAAAAAAAGAAACGCGTGCCACGACTTTAAAGGTTTATTTTAAATAGTAAGAATAGGCACATCGGCATGAATCGCCAGTGATTCAATAGCTGTACTATAAAACCACTTAGTGAGCGCAGAGTGCGAATGTTCTGTCTTAATAATCAAATCCATTTGGTTAAGATGGATGAAATCAAGCACCCCTTCTTCTATACTGTGCGCATTTATAATATTGTAACTTGCCTCTTTAAGGTTTGCCCTTTGTGCAAATTTCTCCATGGCTGGCTGAACATCTTTTGTAAGAGAAAATAAGCCTGGTGTAATCACTTTTAGTAAATGAATTTTGGCATTAAATAAACCCTGAAAATGTTGTAAGTAGGTAATTTGCTTGGTATCAACATTTAAAAAGTCTGACTCAAAAACAATGTTTTTAGGGCTAAAATCGACATTTTGCCCATGTATCGTCATTACAGGATTTGGCGAGTGGCGTATAATTTCAGCCGCCTTTGAGTGCCCAACATCTGATGCCTCGCTCGTTTTCAGAATTGTTAGTTCTGCTTTTTCGGTGGCAATGAATTTATACAAGTGTCTTTGGTAAGAGTCTGGTTTCACGTGTTCCTCAAACTTTACGCTACCATAACGCTCCTTCATTATCTCGTAGCGTTCTCTTACATTGGGCACCATATGCAATAATAAAGCGCCTTCTTCCTCTTTTTCATCGTGCGGATGATCTATAAACGTACCAATCCCCCCCAAACTTCCAGACATACTGTCAACAGATATTCCTCTTGATTTGGGGATGTCTACCACATAGATTATTGCAACCGTAGCATTGTCTTTTTGTGCAAGTTGAGCAGCTATTTCTAGTGCATTAAACGAGGCATCTGTAAAATCGAAAGGGACAATAATTTTATTAAACTCCATGTCAATTGTGTTTTATTTGTTAGTATATTAGAAAGTTACAAAACTTTATAGGTAGTAAAAAATGATAGAGGTCATCCACTTCTAAATCAACCCTTGAGCCTTTTGCTAGCAGAAGGCAATTGCGTTAAATTAGGAGGCTTTAACATTACTCGGTGGGAAAAGAGGGTTATTAACACTCTACTTAAAGCAATTCTTACCTACTGAAAGCATTAACCACCAAATCTGGCTCAATCCCCAAAACCTCAAAAGGTTCATTCTTTCGGTTTACCCAAGTGGTGTAGAACCCAAAGCGGCTTGCTCCGCAAATATCCCATGCATTGGAAGAAAAGAAGGCAACTTCTTCTGCCTTACATTGGTAGTGGTCTATCACCATCTGATACACTTTTGGAGAGGGTTTAAAGAGTTCAACAGCACTCACCGAAAAAATATCATCTACCAAATTCTTCTCGATTTGAGCCGTTTTTACACTCGCTTCTATTTGAGCAATTGTTCCGTTTGAAAGGATGGCAGTAGCAATTCCTTGCGCTTTCAAGTTTTCTAAAAAGGGAATTACATCGGAAAATGTAGTCGGGGTTTTATAAATTCCTAACAAGGCACTTCTGAAACTTTCATCATTTTCTACTCCATAATATTGTAAAGCATAATCGAGCGCATTGTAGGTAATTTGGTTAAAGTCCATCCAAACTCCCATTGAGTTACACAACCATGTATATTCTAACTGTCGGCTACGCCAAAGTGCCTGTACTTTTTCTGAGAGAATACTTTGCTGCTCGGTTAGGTTTTTAAGATTGCCATTTACTTTAAACAGCGTTCCGTAAGCATCGAATACAACGTATTTTTTATGGCTGTTCATTGTTAAAACAAGATCTATTTACAAAAATGGGAAATGATATATATGGATATATTAAGATAATTAAGTAACTTAAAGCTCATGTAGTAATTTAAAATATGTTTTAGTAAATATGAAAATCACGACACAAATTAATGGGAAACAGATAGAGCGGGAAATAGATGACCGCATGCTATTGGCCCAGTTCCTTAGGGAAGAATTAAGCCTTACCGGCACACACATTGGCTGCGATACTAGCGGCTGTGGCGCTTGCACAGTACTTTTAAATGGTAAAGCGGTAAAATCTTGTACCGTATTGGCTGTTCAGGTAGATGGCGAAGAAGTAAAAACCATTGAAGGAATGAGCAACGGAACGTTGCACCCTTTACAAGAAGGATTTAAAGAAATGCACGGGCTTCAATGTGGTTTCTGTACGCCAGGTATGATTATGTCAGCCTCCGATTTGCTTTCAAAAAATAGCACCCCCTCTGAACAAGAAATCAGAGAAGCTTTGGAAGGAAATATTTGCCGTTGCACCGGATACCATAACATTGTGAAAGCAATTCAGTATGCCGCAGAAAAGATGTAATCACCCTAAAAAATTAATACGAATATGAGTTATATCGGAGAATCCATAAAAAGAGTAGAAGATTATAGATTTATTACTGGCAAAGGCAATTATACTGATGACATTAAGCTCCCAAACATGACCTATGGTTGCTTTATCAGAAGTCCTTATGCCCACGCAACAATTAATGGTATCGACCTAGAGGAAGCTAGAAACTCTCCGGGAGTAGTTGCCATTTTCACTGGCGAAGACGTTTCTGCTATTAGAGGTGTGCCTTGCGGCTGGCAAGTCAACTTTAAAAATGGCGATATTATGAAAGAGCCCGCCCATCCGCTCTTAGTAAAAGATAAAGTGCTACACATGGGCGATGCCGTTGCTTTTTTAATTGCAGAATCTTACGAAGAGGCCAAAGATGCTGCCGAAAAAGTATATGTAGATTACGGCGTACTCGATGCCATCGTAGATCCTAAAAAAGCCGTAGAATCGGGGGCTCCGCAAGTACATGAAGAAGCCCCTAATAATATCTGTTTCGATTGGGAATTAGGCGACCCTATTGCCGAGGTAGAAGAAGCCTTAAAAAATGCGCATCATGTAACTACGCTCGATATCACCAACCA
>CAZFQW010000484.1:0-3472 GCA_964521225.1 uncultured Roseobacteraceae bacterium | reverse complement strand
CCTTTTAGTATGGCTATTGTTCTTTTTACAGCCCCAATTTTTGAGGGAAATCAAAATGTTATTCAGCATTTTCCAACTTTTAAAGCCGTACTGAACGCTTTAATTTTGGTTTTACTAATTACAGGAACGATACTCATTAAGTTACAAAAAACCTTGTGGCATAGAAGAACAATGCTTTCTTGCTTATTTCTGACAGTTATCTTTTTTGTTAGTTACATCACTTATTATTTGTATCAAGACCTTAGTTTTTTTGCAGATGAAAATGGCGATAGAGTCATTTCTGCCATAGAAAAAGCAAAAGTTAGCAATTTTAGAATCCTACATTTTGTATTATTCGTAACACACATATTGTCGGGAGTTTTTCTTGTTCCTCTTATTCTTTTAAGCTATTATTTTACCCTCTCAGGCCAAATAGGGAGGCATAAAAAAAGCATTCGTTGGACGGTTCCACTTTGGCTATATGTTACTATAAGTTACTTAGTTTTGTATTGGATGATGAACCCCTATCTCTTAAGTAAGTAACCAGAAGTGTTACTGAACTTACTTGTAACACGATTCCTTAACCAATTAGGCAAACTAAACCTATAAATAAGTGTTCCAGAATACGTGGATATTTAGTCGTCTATCTGTACTTAGGAGATGAAAACAGGAATCCCTCATTTATAATATAAAGTACTCAATATGAATATTTTAATAATTCGTTAATCAAAATTAGAAAGCGCACGAAGTTTCAAAAAATAATCCTTGGTCCATCTCAATTATAACAGCCCTCGGTATTTAAAGCAAGACTTTGTACACTCCTGATTCTTAATTTAAAATTGAGCACTTACTTATTTCCAATTATCAAACTATAACATTAACAAAATTTCAAGTATACCTCTATTTTATTATCAATTCTGAAATAAAATAAGTCTTTAGTTGATTTTTCTTTGGTTTGTAAGGGTAAATGAAAAATTATTTTCAAATTTGCGCCCTTTGAAAAACTAGACAAATTAAATGAAGGTATTAAAATTCGGAGGGACTTCGGTAGGTTCCGCAGACAGTATTCGCCAAGTGGCTGCAATTGTAAAAAGTTATCGTGCCCAAAACGAGCAGGTTGCCGTAGTGGTTTCTGCCCTAAAAGGCACTACCAACGCCCTCATTGAAGCCGGTAAATTAGCTAGACAAGGAAATGAATCCTACAAAAAAATCCTTAGCACAATTGAGGAAAACCACTTCGAGGTTACCCGAAGCTTAATTACCATTAAACAGCAAGGTCATTTTATTGCAGGGCTTAAAGTGCTTTTAAACGAAGCCGAAGAGCTATTACATGGCATTTTCCTGCTAAGAGAACTTTCCCTAAGAACACTCGATTTGCTGCAAAGCTTTGGCGAGCGCCTGTCGGCATTTTTAATTGCTGGCTTCTTTTCGCAAGAAGGAACAGAAGCAGTTTATACCGATGCCCGTGAGTTAATCTGTACCAATGATCGTTTTGGTGCTGCTAAGGTCGATTTTAAAGTAACCAATCAGCAAATTCAGGATTACTTTGCCACAATCGATAAAACCCCTGTAATCACAGGTTTTATTGCTTGTACCAAGAATAAAGAAACTACTACGCTCGGGCGTGGTGGCTCAGATTATACTGTCGCTATTTTCGGCGCAGCGCTGCAAGCTAAAGAAATTGAGATATGGACCGATGTGGATGGCGTAATGACTGCCGACCCGCGGAAAGTACCCAATGCTTTTTCGCTTTCAGCAATTTCTTACGAAGAGGCAATGGAAATGTCGCACTTCGGTGCAAAAGTGATTTACCCACCAACTTTGCAACCTGCTTTTGCCAATCAGATTCCACTGAGAATTCGCAATACATTCAACCCTTCATTTCCCGGGACTTTCATCAGTAACAAAACCGATTCGAGTCAGTTTAGCATCAAAGGCATTTCTTCCATCGAAGAAATCGCTATCATCAACTTTTCGGGAAGTGGTATGGTTGGGGTTGCCGGTGTTTCTTCAAGGCTATTTGGTGTATTGGGCAAAGAAGACATCAATATCATCATGATTACCCAAGCCTCTTCGGAGCACTCAATTTGCTTAGCACTTACACCAAGCGATGCTATAAAAGCCGAAAAAATAATTGCCGAAGAGTTTTCCAATGAAATCAGTTCGGGAAAAATCAATCATCCGGCGGTGGAACCTCACCTTTCCATTGTTGCAATGATTGGGGAAGATATGCGCAAAACGCCCGGTACTTCTGCCGCCATGTTTGGGGCATTGGGGAAAAACGGTATCAATGTAGTTGCTATTGCACAAGGCTCCTCAGAATTAAATATTTCTGTGGTGATTGAAAGAAAGCACTTATCGAAAGCCCTGAATTCGCTTCACGAAGACTTCTTTCTTTCCGGAAACAAAACATTGAATGTGTTCTTAGTAGGTGCGGGGCTAATCGGTTCAACGCTTATTAAGCAATTGCGCCATCAGTCGAAGCATTTGCTAGAAGACCATCAGTTAAAAATTAATATAGTGGCACTAACCAATAGCAAAAAAATGGTTTTTGCCGAAAGCGATAGCCTCGACGTAACCAAAGATGCCAAAGAACTTTTAGAAGAGGGTGAAACTGCCAACCTCGCTGCCTTTGTAGAAAAAATGATGTCGATGAATTTACCAAATACTGTGTTTGCAGACTGTACCTCGTCGGCATCACTCATTCCGTTTTATGAACCAATTTTAAGCAATAGCATTTCCATTGTAACGCCAAGTAAACTAGCCAATTCTGGCCCTTACGAACGTTACAGAAAACTGCGTAAAGCGGCAGTAAAACATGGTGTAAAATTCATGTATGAAACCAATGTAGGCGCTGGACTTCCCGTAATTAATCCGCTAAAAGATTTAAAAATTAGTGGCGATAGAATCATTAAAATCGAAGGGATTTTATCGGGTACACTTTCCTACATTTTCAATAATTTCAAACAAGGAACAAGCTTTGCCGAAGTAGTGAAAGAAGCCAAAGCAAAAGGCTTCACCGAGCCAGATCCACGCGAAGATTTAAACGGAATGGATGTCGCTCGAAAAATCTTGATTTTAGCAAGAGAAGCCGGTTTAAAACTAGAGCCAGAGGAAGTAGTTATAAAAAACCTATTGCCCGAGGCTTGCCAAAAAGCACCTTCGGTCGATGCCTTCTTCGAGGAGTTAGTGAAGGCAAACGATTATTTTGAAAACCTACTCTCTTCGGCAGAAACAGAAAATAAATACCTGCGTTTTATTGCTACGCTCGACGAGGGGAAAGTAAATGTAGAACTAAAAGCCGTAGAAGCAGACCACCCTTTTGTACACATTTCGGGTAGCGATAACATCCTATCCTTTACTACGGAAAGATACAGAGATAGGCCTCTCATTATTAAAGGCCCTGGCGCAGGCGCAGAAGTAACTGCCGCAGGAGTTTTTGCTGAAATCATTAGTATCAGGCATTATTTAGATTAATAGTTATGGCTTCTGA
>CAZFQW010000483.1:0-3473 GCA_964521225.1 uncultured Roseobacteraceae bacterium | reverse complement strand
ATCAAAATTCTCTTAGTCAGAACTTCGGATTTTTGATTCTTCGTTTCTTTGTAGGGCTTGCGCTTTGCACCTTCTTTGAAAAGTTCTTTCCCAAGAGTGGCTCATTCAAGATACTGCCAATATGGGTTTTCTCTTTCCAACCTTCTTTGCTTTCTTGGCAGTGTCACGGTGTGGGGCTCTCCCCACATCAGAGAACCGATTAAATCTTTAAGCCAACGAAAATCTAAAATACGAAAAAGAGGATAAATTGAGAGAATATAAAAAATGCAACTTACTGATAATCAACAACAATAATTAACGTTGGGCAAAACGCCAATAAATATTGCATAAGAAATATAACTTTGCTATTATAATGTTATCATTGTTACATCAGTAAATTCTCGAGATATGAACCGCATCAGAATCATCTTCGCCATTCTACTTATCCTTGGTATTATTAGTGTTATTGTCATTTTTGTGATGAACTACACCATGCTTAATATTCTTTCGGGCTATGCTGCTAAAAACCTAGCCTCATCGGTGTATATAGGTAAGAGAAGTGTGGAATTTACACTGGAAAACGACAATAACTTTTCCCCTGTCAATTTGGCGAGTGTTTCGGTAGATATGGAAGCAAAAACCGCCACTGGAACAGCTTTTGGCTTAATGAAACGCACAGCGGTCTACCGCGAGGGCTTGGGTTGCACGCTCGTTTCCGATGATTTCGATATCAACGCCCCTTACCAAAAGCCACAACGGACACAGGTAAAAACAAACTCACCATACCCTTATGGCGATTTACCTCAAAGAGATACCACATTTACCAATGTAGATTACGATGCTTTAAACAAAGCCATTAATGCTGCTTTTGAAAATCCTGAAGTACAAAAAACAAGGTCGGTTTTAGTGATTTATAAAGACCAAATTATTGGAGAAAAATACGCCGAAGGCTACGATGTAAATTCTTCTTTTTTAGGATGGTCGATGACCAAAAGCATATTGGCAACCTGCTTCGGAATTTTACAGTATGAAGGAAAGCTAGATATTAACGCACCTGCCCCCATAGAAGCATGGCACAACGACGACAGAGATTTGATTACCATCAATCATTTGTTGCACATGAACAGCGGTTTGGCTTGGGATGAAGACTACGCTACCATGTCTGATGTAACCAAAATGTTGTTTTTAGCGAAAGATGTAACCTTACCACAAGCAGAAAAAGCGGTATTATATCCGCCCAACAAGCATTGGAATTACTCATCAGGGACTACTAACTTACTTTCGGGAATCCTGAGAAAGCAATTCGAAAACCAGCAAGAATACCTTAATTACCCTTACCAAGTACTAATTGATCGCATTGGGATGCACAGTATGTTACTCGAAACCGACATGACGGGTAATTTTGTAGCCTCGTCGTACAGTTGGGGAACTACCCGCGATTGGGCAAAGTTTGGCTTGCTTTATTTGCACGAAGGCAATTGGAATGGCGACCAAGTTTTTGATGAAAATTGGGTTGATTATGTGCAAACTCCTGCCCCCAATTCAGAAGGTGTTTATGGGGGGCATTTTTGGTTAAATGCAAAGGGGCAAATGCCCGATATACCAAAAGACTACTATTCTGCAAATGGTTTCCAAGGGCAGCACGTTTCTGTCATTCCCTCAAAAGATTTGGTGATTGTGCGCTTTGGGCTTGCTGAAAGCCCCGATTTCGACCAAAATAAAATTTTTGGAGGCATTGCAAAAGCCATTAACCAAACCGAATCTACTTGGGGGAATAAAAATCCTGTGAAGGCGGAAATGGATTCTTTGGAGGTAGTGGAATGACCTCTAAAATAAGGCGAGGGCTTCATTTAAATAGCTCATAGCCGGTAGTGTAAATCGTTAGCCCGAATGCAGTGAAGGAATCTATATGCTACTAGCGAATAGTTTGCTTTATGCAAGCACACTATCGGCTTTTTAGTTTGCAAAGACGCTCTTTTTTAAGGCTGAAAGGCTAGTTATCCTGCTTGTTTTTCACTTCTCTTATTTGGTCTTCTAATCGCCAAAAAGCTTCTTTTAGGTCTTGGATAGAGCCATAGGGTTCGTCGGGAAAATCTCTGCCTATAAAAGCGGCAAATTTCCAAATTTCTAGTACGTTTTCAGCTTCAATTTCGTAAGGAGGGTAGGCAAGGTTATTCGATTTTAGTAGCAAAGTTCTTCGCTCGGTAATCATATTGAATACTTTTTTGAGCACAATGCCATCTTCGCGAGAAACTACTATGCAGACTTGCCCATCTTTTAAATCGTTAAAATCGGCAACAAACTCTCCGATTACTACCGTTCCCGGTTTTAAAGGCAACATAGAATCGCCTTTGATTTCAAAAGCACGAAACGACTTGTTTTTGGCTAAAAATGGGAGTTGATACTGCGGTAAATCTTTCAGATAGGTTTCGTCGGCGTAGCCTGTGGTGTAACCCGCAGAAGCTTTCTCTGGAACGAGTGCTACACTTTCGTTTTCTTCGTTGTCAACAGTAACTGTAAGTACTCTCAAGTTTTCTGCGGAAACGTATTTTTCAATATTTTTTTGCTGCTCAATCTCCACATCGCCCATTCTAATTAAATTGACATTAATGAGTTGGTCGAGGGTAATGTTAAAGTACTGCGCAATGGCGCTGAGTACTTCTAGTTTTGGTTCGGCCCTGCCATCTTCGTAAGAACTTACCGCACTACGGGTCATTCCTATATTTTTAGCTAATTTTTCTTGGCTGATTTTTCCATTTCGTTCTCGAAGAAACCTTAAATTTTTGCTGAAAAACATAGAGGTGGCAGTTGGGTGTTAAATCTGTATTACTACCACAATTTTAACAAAAGATAATTAAATGAGCAAATAAATGTTTAAATAATTGTTCTTTTTTTATCTTTTGATAAATCGTAATGGAGGATGGTTCCAAGCGTAATTTGTGTTGCTTGTGTGGGTAATAAGGGCAAGGTAATCAATCCTTGGCGAGTCAACAAAGTTAACGATTCCTTTGATGGATCCAAGGCAACCACTTTACCTTTCAGCATAAAATCATCGCCCACCAACTTGGGCAACACCTGGAGCGGGGTACCTTCTTTGATTACCTTCCCATTTTCTAGAACGTATACATAATCTGCCAACGAGGCTACCTCTACAACATTGTGGCTTACGAGCAAGGTAGTAACGGGGCGTTGTTTTCTAAACTGAATAAGGTGTTGTTGTAAGTGTTCGCGCATGCTGGCATCGAGTGCAGAGAGGGGTTCATCGAGCAATAAAAGTTTAGGCTGCCGTAGGAAAGCCCGTGCTAAAGCCACCCTTTGTTGTTGCCCTCCCGAAAGCTGCGAGGGCTTTTTGTTCCTAAGTTCAGTTAGTTGAATGATGGCTAATAAGCGATTTATTTCGCTTTTATCGCCTCCTTTAGGAAGGGCAAACAGTAGGTTTTTCTCTACTGTCATGTTAGGAAACAGTGAATAATCTTGGAAAACAAATCCTAGAG
>CAZFQW010000482.1:0-3474 GCA_964521225.1 uncultured Roseobacteraceae bacterium | reverse complement strand
CGTATTACATAAACCAAAACTGAAGAAGGTATAAAATACTTGCCCCAATTGCACCAATACCTAGTTTAGATTGGTATCCCGTTAGTTTTTGTTTGGCTTGAACGCCTTTCGTTTCTATTTTTTCATTTTTCTCTAATAAATACTCAGAAATTAAATCGTAGCCTAGTAAAAATCCTAAGCTTAAATTAACAACTGCAGTCACTAGCATAATAAGCCAGCTAAGGGGAGCGACTAAATCGTTCAGCATAAAAATAACCTTAATGCCTAGCCATGCGCCAGCGATTATCATAGCAATGCCCACCCCCCCTTTGTAGGGTGCAATTCGACTAATAATTTCTTCTGCATCGGGTCGCTTGGCAATAATATAGCCCGAAGCACCTAAAACACCTCCTATGAGTGTAATTAAAAAGGTCAACATGATTATAAAAATTTGGGTTTTGAATTCTGCAAGTTAGTCAGTAGTAGTTTTAGCAGTTGAAAGTACAACCTTTATATTCTATCTAATCATAATAATAGAATTAGAGTTTCAACTGCTGATGGCGCGCCAATTAAATTGCTTCCTATATCTTTGGCTTACAAAGATAAAATTAACATTAAACAAACTATATAACATGGAAACACCTGAAGCATTAGAACAAGTTGCTAAATTTCATAAAACTTTTAAACACCCCATAGAGCCGCAGCCCATTATTCCTGCAAAAGAAAGATGTGAGCTTAGGGTGGCATTGCTTGCAGAAGAACTAAAAGAATTACAGGAAGCTATTAACCAAAATGATTTGGTAGAAGTTGCCGATGCCCTTTGCGATTTGCAATATGTGCTTTCGGGTGCAGTGCTCGAATTTGGTTTAGGGGAAAAATTTAAAGTGTTATTTGAAGAAGTCCAACGCTCTAATATGAGTAAAACCTGTAAATCGGTTGAAGAAGCTGAGGCAACAGTGCGCTATTACCGAGACGAGAAAGGGCAGGATTCTTATTACGAAAAATCGGGCGAGCATTATTTAGTTTATAGAAAGGCAGATAATAAAACCCTAAAATCTATCGCCTACTCCCCTGCCGATTTAAAAGGGATTTTATCTTAATCATCTTTTGAGAATTGGGGGGGGTAGAGGAGTTGCTTGCATCGTTTTGAAATCGCGAAATCCTCCCCATTCAACAGTCTGTTGCTGCTGTTATGAATCAATCAACTAAACTCAGTATGAAACCAAATTTTACAGAAGAAGAAATTGACAGAATTATCCAAATGGCTTGGGAAGACCGCACTACCTTCGATGCTATTGAGAAACAGTTTGGTATTAATGAGTCGGCGGTGATTAAGCTGATGCGCCAAGAAATGAAAGAATCGAGTTTTAAGCATTGGCGCAAGCATGTGCAAAACCGCAAAACTAAACACGAGAAACTACGCTCTGAGGCTGTAAATCGGTTTAAATGCTCTCGGCAAAGGATGGTTTCTTCTAATAAAATTGCTAAACGTTAGGAAAGAATTTTCTAGCTCAAAAAATAAATTAATTAGCTTCAGCACAGCCTGCCACGTCGGCTTCAAACTCTATGGTGAGGGGATGGATTTCTTCTTTTTCTCAATCTTTTTGAATAAGGGCTTTAAAATCGCGAAGTTGGTTGATGGTGCAGTTGTCTTTAATTACCAAATGGACGGTAAGTATATTGTATTCTCCGTCCATGGTCCAGATGTGTAAATCGTGATGGTTGAGTACCCAAGGGTAGCTATCTAGCCATTTTTCTACTGCAACTCTGTTTATTTGCTTAGGTATTTTTTGCCGCATAATGTTCATGGTTTCCCTCATGTTTTTTACCACATTGTACAAAATAAAGCAAGCGATACACATGGATAGCAGCGGGTTGATGATTGGGTGCGATTTACGCAGCTTTAAAACGGCAGCACCATCTACAACAACGCCTAAAATTGCTATCCAAATCATGCCTTTGGCATTTACTTCTTCCGGCGATAGCAGGCGGGGGATAGTTTCTGTCAAAATAAAAATACTGCCTACAATAAGCACTATAGCATTAATAATTGCCCCTACAACAGAATAGCGATTGTATCCGTAAGAAAACTCAGGTATTTTTTCTTAATGAAGTAAAATCAGGAGAATTTTTCTATGGCTCTAATCCATCTATCGGGGACAATTCCTTTCAATGCGATTTCGTAGTCTTCGTAACTACAGGGGATTACTGCCGCTCTGTTTAATCGTTCTTTTGCATCTTTTTCGGTTGCTACTTCCATCCACCATTTTTCGGTGATTTTACTTTTATAAAAGACCATATCGTTCATGTCTTTTCCGAGTGCTACCGTGTATTTAACATGGAAATTGCTTTTGAAACTGTATTCAGCCTTTCGGTGGGCAAAGCCTTCTAAAAAGTACCATAACATTACTGCCAACGTTTCTGCATTTAATGCATTTCGCTCACTTTGTTCATCTAAACCGTAAAAACCCGCTGAACTTAATTTATCGTTTAAGCCTGCATACCAACACATTTGTGTTGCTTCTTCTCCTGTAAGCCCAAAGGGAGTGGATTGCCTGTTTCCATAAGGGATTTTCAGAGCCGATAAATCGAAAGAGAGCATATCGGCACTTCTGATGATAGGCTCCATTTCTTTTAATGAATCCCTGATTTGCCCAATGCTCAAAGTATCGTAATTGAGTTTTTTAAGTGTATTTAAAACTTGAGGGTTTACTAAATAACGTTGGTGCCCTAACTGAGCGTATTCAAACAAAAAGTTAGGGTGATGCACCAATATTTTATGGATGTGGTTTTCGTTGGTGTTTTCAGTGCCTTCAATTTTTAAATCAACTTTAGCATCAATATTTAACACACTTACAATTTTTTCGAGGTTTTCATACGCCATAAATTGCCCGTAATCTAAATAATGAGCACCTCCTATAATAAGAGGTAGGGTATCGTGGGCAATCAGCATTTCACAGACTTCTTTCAGTCTAAAGGTGGTGGTTTCTAGGGTGTTGGCTAGTCTTAAATTTCCTAAATCTACTATCTTACAGGGCTTGCTAAGCTTGGTAAGTGCGTATAAACTTTGCCTTAGCTTTCCTATACATTGAACTTCAAAACCCTCATCGTTATCCGAAATCCTATATTCTGGAACGGTGATAATTGCCACTTCAGCTTCTTGCCAATCTGTATTTTCTTCTCGTAAAAACTGCACTGTTTCTCCCAAAGGATTATTTTTTTGAAACAATTCGATATTGGGAATAGAAAGAAATTCTAAGAAAAGGGAAAGATTCATACGGTTATTTTTAAATCCTTATTTGAGTCGCCAAATTTAAATATTGAAGAAATAGAAGTAAACTGTTAGGTAGATTATATCAGCGCTACGGCTCGAATTTTGCCAATAATACACTACATTTGTGTAAGCAATTAAACTAAAATTCCAATACCATGTTAACATCATCACTTTCTAGCAGAATGGTGAGCGGAATCTCCCTAGCCTCACTTACATTACTC
>CAZFQW010000481.1:0-3475 GCA_964521225.1 uncultured Roseobacteraceae bacterium | reverse complement strand
TAAAGTCCTCGAGGGTCTGGAGGCCGTGCGCAAAAGACCCGCCATGTACATTGGAGATATTGGCGTAAAAGGACTTCACCATTTAATATGGGAAGTCGTCGATAACTCAATAGACGAAGCGATGGCAGGTTACTGCGATGAAATCGTGGTAGAAATTCATCCCGATAACTCAGTTTCTGTAGCTGATAACGGTCGGGGGATTCCTACAGAGTTACATCCCAAAGAAAAAAAATCGGCATTAGAAGTTGTAATGACCGTACTGCATGCAGGAGGTAAGTTCGATAAGGATACTTACAAAGTTTCTGGTGGACTCCACGGCGTGGGTGTTTCTTGTGTGAATGCACTTTCGATTCACCTAAAAGCAACGGTACACCGAAATGGAGAACTTTGGGAGCAAGAATACTCCAAAGGAAAACCCCTATACGACACCAAACAAATTGGTACTACCGATATACACGGAACCGTAATACACTTTAAACCAGACACCTCCATTTTTACGGAAGAGGTTTATAATTACGAAACCGTTGCTTCGCGTTTAAGAGAACTTGCCTACTTAAATGCAGGAATTAAAATAAAACTGATAGACCACCGCCAAAAAGATGATGAAGGAAATACAATTAGTCAGAGTTTCTTTTCTGAAGGTGGATTAAAAGAATTTGTAACCTACTTAGACTCTACCCGACAGCCAATATTACCCGAACCTATTTATATGGAAGGAGAAAAATCGGGGATTGTAGTGCAAGTGGCCATTCTTTATAATAATTCCTATTCTGAAAATGTACACTCTTACGTAAATAATATTAATACACACGAAGGAGGAACACACGTAGCTGGTTTTAGAAGGGCGTTAACTAGAACATTAAAAACATATGCAGACCGCTCCGGTATGCTCGATAAAGTAAAAATTGAAATCGCCGGAGACGACTTTAGAGAGGGGCTTACTGCAATTATTTCTGTAAAAGTACCTGAACCTCAGTTTGAAGGACAAACCAAAACCAAATTAGGCAACTCCGAAGCAAGTGGCGCAGTTGATACTAGCGTAGGCGAAATTTTAAATAACTATTTAGAAGAGCATCCGAAAGAAGCTAAAATGATTATCCAAAAGGTAATTTTAGCTGCCCAAGCCCGCCATGCCGCTCGAAAAGCCCGTGAAATGGTACAACGTAAAAACGTGCTTAGTGGTAATGGATTGCCAGGTAAATTAGCCGATTGCTCCGAAAAAGACCCTGCACTTTGCGAAGTGTACCTTGTTGAAGGTGACTCCGCAGGCGGTTCTGCCAAACAAGGGAGAGACCGTAATTTTCAAGCGATTTTACCCTTGAGAGGTAAAATCTTGAATGTAGAAAAAGCACAAGAACACAGAATTTACGATAACGAAGAAATAAAAAATATCATCACTGCCTTAGGAATTAGCTTTGGTACGGCAGAGGATGAAAAAGAATTGAATATTGAAAAATTACGCTACCATAAGGTAATTATTATGACCGATGCCGATGTAGATGGTAGCCACATTCGTACGCTAATTCTTACTTTGTTTTTTCGCTACATGAAAAAAATTATAGAAATGGGTAATCTTTTTATTGCGCAACCCCCTTTTTACTTAGTGAAAAAAGGCAAACAAGAACGCTACTGCTGGACCGAAACGCAACGTGAGCAGGCTGTTAGCGAAATGGGCGGAGAAAATCCTAGTTCAGTAAATATTCAGCGTTATAAAGGTTTAGGAGAAATGAACCCTGAACAACTTTGGGAAACCACTATGAATCCAGAAAACAGAAGTTTAAAGCGTGTAGATATAGATTCAGCCGCAGAAGCTGATTACGTTTTTTCTATGCTTATGGGCGATGAAGTTGCGCCAAGAAGAGAGTTTATAGAAAAAAATGCTCGTTATGCAAAAATTGATATTTAATTAAGCAAATTCGAGACAAGCAAAACGCTCAGAGTTTATATTATTTTGAGCGTTTTTTTATGCAATAAATCTAACATCTGTAAACTCCTACCCTATTCATCGAGGATTCTTCAAAACCCTAATTTCTCAGGAGTAGCAAAATTTGGTTCATAAGAAAGCTGCTGAATAATTAGTTCTCGGGTAAGTGGCTCTTGGTTAGGCGATATTCCGAATAGGTTTAACAACCTGAATTGCTGCACAAAAATACCCGACCAATTTGCTTTTGGTATAGCTAATAAATCAGCCGTTTTCTCTCCCAATACAAAACGCATGTAAGAAGGCATATAACCTCTCGGAAATTTAGCTGTTTCTGGCAAGTGCCTAAAATATTCTACTAAAGAGGATGTTAACATTCTGCCGGCATCAGATGCCTTAAAGTTTCTTTTTCGGATATTTTTTTCGAGCACAAAAGCTTCCTTTAAATTCTGAGGTAGTAGATCTGCTTCTATTCCCATTAAATAACCATAAACGCTCCAGGCATGAAGCCACGCCTCACTTTCTTTAGGGGAAATGCTACAACCTATTTTTTTTAATCCTCTTAATAAAATAAGAGAAAATGCCAAGTTTGTACCCAACATATCTTCCTGATTTACAGGCTTTCCCCATTCTTCGTTCCACTGCCCATATTCACTAATATGTAGGCGAATAGCAGCGTGGATTAATCTTACTTTTTGGATTGAACGCAAAGCCCTTCCCGATTTTTCTAGTGAATTTTGGGCAAATAAATCGAATATAAAAAGGGCTGTTTCGAGCAGTCTATTGTAAGTATCTTTTTTCACTCGTTCCGAAAGTGCCAAAACCTGTGCACCGTCAGCAGCAGCATAGCAGTAAGGCAAAGAAAGCGTACCTAACAAGCTCATAATCTGTACAATATTCTTCTTGAAAACAGCCACGGCAGTTTTCATTTTTTGCCGATTTGCCCAGTATGGTAATTGGTCTGTTTCTTTGAAAAACCGCTCTACCTCTGCTAACAATTCCCCTTTAGGCTCATCGCTATTAAAGGTTAATTGGGAAATTATTTCTCTGAAATATTTCGCTTTATCATCAGCAAAAATAGCCTTTACTGCCTCATCGGCTAAAGGGTCTTGTTGCTTTCGTAAAGCCTGTAATTCACTGTCAGAAAATTGTCGCATAAGTAAATTTTTCTATAAAATAAACTGTGGAGAGAGAAAGTTATGGAAATCAGACCGATTTTTACTTCATTATTTACGCCCGTTTGATTTCCAAAATGCATGGCTAATCATATTGCCAAAATAGTTTTTAGAATTAAACCTACGCCCGCTAAAATACTGGCTACATAATGTTATAATCTCTAGATTTTGCAATCGGTTGCATTCATTAAATTGAGGAAGTAGAGCATTTTTATCTTAATTATTTACTTTACTCTTTTAAATTTAACCGCTAAAATATTTCTAAACATTTATTAGAGTCTACAATGATTAGAGGGCTAACTGAAAAATTTTATAATAAGATTGTCTTGGATATGTGTTGATAGATAAAGAAAAATAAATGTAAAGTTTGATTTTTCAC
>CAZFQW010000480.1:0-3487 GCA_964521225.1 uncultured Roseobacteraceae bacterium | reverse complement strand
TTTAGTTTAGCTTTTGAGATTACTTGCCGAGGAAGTATAGGCATCGCTATTAGCCGCTCTAATATTTTAATAGCCGTATCGGCATTACTTAAATAAAAAGCCTGTAGGAGTGCCATATTTTGTGCAGCTTCTGCGGTTTCGGTCCCTAAGCCTGCATCTTCTATCATCTCCTGATAATCGTTTACTAGAGATTTAATTTTCTCGTTGTCGATAGGATACGTATTTTTCACCAACTCTGCTTTGGCAGTAATCAGCATTCTTCTGGCTCTGTTATAAATTGCCTTGTCTTCCGTGTATTCCTTGGTGATATATTCGTAGATTCTAAGTGCATCTTTGTAAGATTGGTTATTAAGTGCCATATCGCCAATCGACATAATTTTCCTCCCATTCATTTTCTGCCTTTTATCAATCGCACGGGCTTGCATAAATGCCTTGTAGAACTCCTTTCGCTGCAAGTAGAACCAAAGTAACATTTCATTCAGAACTATCCTGTTAGGATACTTCTGAACGTTCTGAATGAGCTTGCGTTCCAAAAGCTGTATATCGTCATTTCCAATATTGTCTTGAATTGCACTTTGGATAAAGTCTGCCTGTCGTTCATCTACTAATAGCAGTTGAATGTACTCATCAATCATTTGCTCCGGTTTATCCCACATTAAATACAATTCTGCCATTTCATAGTAAAATCCATCACCGCCGTTTCGTCTCGACATCAAATATGCTCTTTCTGCATATTCAAACATTCTAATATCTTTAAAATAAATGGCAGAATAGCGCAATTGAATGTTATCTTTTTTAATTGAAGTCAGAAAACTTTCTAAATGTTTATCTGCTAATGTGCTATCCACATGGTTTTTAAGGTATTGCCCATAATCAATATTGTAAGTAGCACTTTGAGGATATTTCTTTAACGTTTTCTTTAAATACTTATCAACCGTTTTTAAGTCGTCTGTTTTGTAAAGTGCATCGAGGTAGGTTGCATGGATTTGTGGCAGGTAGTTATCGTTTTTTATATACTTTCCAAAAATTGTTAAAGCCTTATCGTACTCTTTATTCTGATAGTACTCATTGGCTAAATCTATTTCTTGTTGTTGCGCATCTACACTAAATACTACGAATATCAAAATACCCGTCATTAATTTTGAAAAGACACCAGAAAAAAAGTTATTCATATTATTCACACTCCTATAATTTAAAACTTATTTAATATACTCTATATAGTTATTACTATTAGGGCTGTTTATATGTGAATAACTTAAAAATACTAACTTATCCACATATAATGAGGTACTTATAAACAATTAATTATATTTTAACTAATTGGTTATGAGTTATTTAATACACTTACCAACACTTAATTCTGTTTATGTTGATAAGTTCTTAACATAAAAATTATTAACATTAGCTTTGTGTTTTTTTCACAGTCGCCAACAATTTGAATCAGATTACTGAGAAGCGAACAAATTAGTTGATAGTGTTGATAACTATGTGTTGTTATAAACATGCTAAGTGAATAGTTTAAAGTTGTTACCTAGTTATTCAGTTAGTATGTTGATAATTTTAAGTATTTGATTATCAACTATTTATCTTCTATTTTAATGTGGTATCCCCCTATATCCCAGTTTTCTTTCAGTTTAATTGTATCCGAATAAAACAGTATTTTTTCTGCCGGAATTCTATTTTTAAAACTTCCTTTATCCCATCGCCCATTATTATTTTTATCTACTATTATCCTTAAAAACTTTTCTCCAGGGTTCACATACTGAAACTCGATAGTATCTTTATTAGCAACTGATTGTTCAACGCTGTATTTATCATCTAATAATTGAAGGATAAAAGGGGTATTATTTGATTCTACACCAATTCTGATAACACCATATTTTTTTGGGTCTTTCAAAATAAATTTCTTTGAAATTTTTTTAGAAGAATCATTTTCTACTGACATGAATGCCCCTTTTTTAATAAGTAATTGCAGGCTGTCTTGTGCTTTTATTTGCCCCAATTGAAACTCAGTTTTGTTATGATTGATAATGTATTCATCGAACAGGGAAAGCGTATCACTTTTTCCTCTCAGGAGCAAAACGCTATCTGAATAATACGTTGCGATAGGCTTATTAAAAGTTAGTTCAATATTATAAATCGAATCTTTAATAAGTTGGACCTCTAGTGGGTAAAATAGAGTTGTAAATTCTGTTGATACCGAGGGGTTTTTTGTATCATCAAATTTTATATTTATTTCATCTGTGATTTGTTGATACAGTGAGTCTGTTACAGAATATCTTATGGCAATTGAATCTGATTTATTATTACCGACATCGTAAAATATAATTGCATTTTCTTTTGAATTATGAAGAATTTCTTCTTCAAGATTACTATTTAAGAAGACTATTTTATAGTCAAAGATATTTTTACTGAATATAATTTCTGAGTACTGCCTTCTAGGATTATTTTTTAAAAGTTTAAATTCTTTTTCATTATAAACAGATAAGTTAAGAGGAGGAATTGTAATGGAAGTATCTGATAGTACGGCAGTTTCTCTAGAAAAACCTACAAGTTCATCTGATTTATTAAAGGTTAAACTATTATCTTTTTCTGAAAGAGAATATAGTTTATATTTTCCTACTCTAATATTAGATAAAGTAAATCCTCCTACGCTATCTGTTTTGGTAAAATAAATAGGTTCATCCTTTTCTATAGAGAGCGTATCTTCAGCATCGTAAATGCCAATTAAAACATCTTGACGTGGAATTCCTGTAAGTATATCTTGAACAGACCCACTAATGCTCAGGGTATCTATATAAGGACCTGTAGAAAAAGCTAGTTTAATAGGTTCTGTTTTGTTTTTTTCGGTAATATCTTTAATACTAGTTCTAAAATCTATTGAAAATGTAGTACTGTCAGGTAAAGGTTTTTCAAATTGCAGTATTACTGCATTTCTCTGCGCTTTTACTCTAAACTCAATATTTATATTTGGCGAAATAATTAGTTCTTTTTTTACATCTATCGCATCTACTCTTTCATCAAAGAGTAATTCAATTTTGTTATCTTCAAAATTAAGTTGACCCTCTTCGGGGTACATGCCAATTAAATTTGGAGGAGTTTCATCTTTCGGACCTCCAGTTGGGGGGCTTTGGTTCGCACAACTAAATTGGATTAACATTTCAATTAAAAAGAAACAGATTACTATATATCTATTTATAGAATTCATAATTCATGATTAATTTTTTCTTTAATAAAAGAAAGCGATACATCATACATTAGGATATATCGCTTTTAATAAAATTTAGTATTAATAGCTATCTATTTACCGATATACACCATTAATACAGATATGTCTGAAGGACTAACACCACTAATTCTTGAAGCTTGCCCAACAGTTCTAGGCCTTATTTTAGAAAGTTTCTCTTTAGCCTCGTTTGACATTGCCTTAATTGCATGGTAATCTATTGTTTCTTTGATATTATAGTCTTCTAGTGCGCCTACTTTT
>CAZFQW010000479.1:0-3487 GCA_964521225.1 uncultured Roseobacteraceae bacterium | reverse complement strand
GCCTTTTATATCGGCCTCACCATTTTTAGTGTCCCCTACGTGGCTATTGGCTACGAAATGAGTGACGATTTCCACGAAAGAACGCAAATTATGGCTATTGCTCAATGGATTGGGCAGTGGGCGTGGGTAATTGCCCCTTGGTTTTGGGTGATAATGTACGACCCTGAATGGTTTCCTAATGCTGAATCGGCAACCCGCGAGCTTGCGGTTTGGGTTGGGGTAATTTTCGCTGTGTGTGCCATGATTCCCGCAATTTTTATCCCCAGTAAATCTACTGTGAACGAAAACTATTCGCCCCTCACATTCAGTGCCATTGGCGATAGCGTTGCTAAAATCCTAAAAGCATTCAAAGAAGCATTTTCCTCTAAACCATTCCGCAAGTTATGTATTTCAACCTTTTTTATCTTTAATGCTTTTAACACAGTTGCAGGCTTTGTATTCTTTATTGTAGTATGGCACTTATTTAAAGGAAACGCCGCCGATGCGGGATATTGGACGCCCCTATTTGGTAGCATTGGGGCATTAGTAACCACTTTTATAGTAATCCCGATTGTTGCAAGAATGTCGAAAGTAATGGGCAAGAAAAATGCCTTTATGGTAGCACAAGGCATTGCCCTTTGTGGCTACGCATCCCTGTGGTTTCTGTTCGTACCTGGTAAACCGTGGATGTTTATTTTTTCGCTTCCTTTCCACTCTTTCGGAATCGGTAGCCTTTTCGTCCTCATGATGTCAATGACTGCCGATGTAATTGATTTAGACGAACTCAATTACGGAGTCCGCAGAGAAGGCGTGTTTGGTGCTATTTATTGGTACATGGTGAAATTTGGTTTTGCCATTGCAGGAGGATTAAGTGGACTCATTTTAACCATTGTTGGCTTTGACGGCAATGCTGCCGTGCAGCCAGAAGGAGCCGTTGAGGGCTTGCGACTTTTCTTTTCAGGCCTTCCTATGTTTGGGACAGTCGTCGCCATGTATTTAATGCACGATTACGATGTTGACGAAAAACGCGCCAACGAAATAAGAGCTGAGTTGGAAAAAAGAAAGGCTACAAAAACACAAACATCTTCGTATTATCAAGCCGATAAACTCCTTTCCTTACAGGGAGTATCCCTCGAAAAAAGCATAAAAACAGATACTGATTTCAGTTCCATGACCAAAACGGAAATCAAAGCCTTGTTCGCTCAATCTTTCAAAAATGGGTTACATGGTTTGTGTTTCAGCCCATATAAAGAAGGTCAAAATATTGGCGATACCTTATCGGAAGAGCAAATTGAAAAGCGTATGAAAGTAATTTCTCCTTACACTAAGTGGGTTCGTTCATTTTCGTGTACTGAGGGCAATGAGCTCATTCCTAAAATAGCACATGTACATGGTTTAAAAACGATGGTTGGCGCTTGGATAGGCGCAGACGAAGCGCAAAATGAAAAAGAAATTGAAGCTTTAATTGGTTTAGCCAAATCGGGGCATGTAGATATTGCCGCTGTTGGTAACGAGGTATTACTCCGAGGAGATGTTGCCAAAGAAAAGTTACTGCAATATATCGAAAGAGTTAAAAAAGCGATACCAACTGTACAAGTAGGCTGTGTAGATACGTATTATCAATTCCATGAAAACCCCGACCTTGTGGAAGCTTGCGATGTTATTTTAGCCAATTGTTATCCTTTCTGGGAAGGGAGTGCTATCAATCAAAGTACTGCTTATTTACAAGAGATGTATTCAATTACGCTGAAAGCTTCCCAAGGGAAAAAAGTAATTGTTACCGAAACGGGCTGGCCCAATAAAGGAGATAATAGCAATAATGCAGAGCCATCTGATTTAAACACCATGAAATACTTTATCAATGTTAATAATTGGAGAGAAAAACACGATATTGACTTATTCTATTTTTCATCTTTTGATGAGTCGTGGAAAGTACGCCATGAAGGCGATGTAGGTCAGAGTTGGGGAATTTGGGATAAATATGAAAACTTAAAATACAGTTAAAAAATGTCTATACGTTCAGAAAGATTTTTTGCATTAACAGGGATTAATCACAACGAATTAACCCAAAAAGAACTAAGCAATTTATACAATGAAACGCTAAGTTCAGGTATGCACGGCTTGTGCTTTAGCCCGTACCAAGAAGGCCAGAAACCCGGTGATCAAATCACCGAAGAGCAAATTCACAGAAGAATGAAAATCATTCAGCCTTATACCCAATGGATTCGTTCTTTTTCGTGTACCGATGGCAATGAAATGATTCCTAAAATTGCTAAAGAGTACGGGATAAAAACGATAGTAGGTGCTTGGTTAGGCGACGACGACGAAATCAATAAGCGCGAAGTTGCTAACCTCATTCAAATAATTAACGAAGGGCATGTAGATATAGCAGCGGTAGGCAATGAGGTAATGTATAGAGGCGATTTAACCGAAGAAGAGTTATTAGGCTTTCTGTACCAAGTAAAAGAAGCCACTTCGAAGACTCCTATTGGTTATGTAGATGCATACTATGAATTTACTGATCATCCTAAAATCACTGAAGCTTGTGATATCATCTTGGCAAACTGTTATCCTTTCTGGGAAGGCTGCCACAACGATTATTCGTTGGTATATATGCAAAACATGTATAACCAAGCACTTAAAGCGGGGAATGGTAAAAAAGTGATTATCACCGAAACGGGGTGGCCAAGCCGAGGGACTCGTTTGCAAGGTGCAGAACCATCGGATGTAAATTTTATGAAGTACTTCGTGAATACCCAAAAATGGTCTAAGCAAGATGATGTTGAAGTTTTCTATTTCTCTTCTTTTGATGAATCGTGGAAAATAGGTGCAGAAGGCGACGTAGGGGCATTTTGGGGAATTTGGGATAAAGATGAGAAATTGAAATACTAGCAATTTTAGCAGCCTTAACATTAAAAAAGCCATTTCGGATTTATCGGAAATGGCTTTTTATTTTATGTATAATGAACAGAATTACATTTTTATTTTCAGGTTGACTTCCTGAATCTTTTCTTCGGTCTTCCCTTCTTCCTGAATCATTTCAATTCCTACTCTTGAAGAATCAATTCCTTTCGATAAGAAATATTCTTTCAACCTTCTTTCTCTTACATCAGGATTGAATTTTAAAGGCTGATTTGTTTTTGCTTCAAAAATGAGTTTCACAGTTGAATCTTTCTCCAATTTTGCTACTAAAAGCTCTAACCAGTCCAAGTGCTTCTGTTGTAACTTCGGCTCATCGCTAAACATTAAGTCAGCTAAATCTTCGGGAGCGTAATCAGAAAATTCAACAGTAGCGTTACTATCATTGGTATTTTCTTGAATTGATATTTCTACCTTTTTCTCAACTCGCTCATTTAGTTGAGCATGTGCGCCATTCTCAGAAATATGAGGCGCAATTACTAAAGAAACAATCGACATCAATTTAATAAGGATATTCATTGAAGGACCTGAAGTATCTTTAAATGGATCTCCTACGGTATCGCCCGTTACAGAGGCTGCATGCGCATCG
>CAZFQW010000478.1:0-3492 GCA_964521225.1 uncultured Roseobacteraceae bacterium | reverse complement strand
CCCGAGTAAACCGTTACCACTCGGCGGGTATCTTTATGTTTAATGGCACTAAATGCCGAAGTATTTTTTTGTTTGGCTACTACCGAAATTGGGATTTCTTTGATTTTACCCGACGATTGGTCTCTGAAAGTAATATTTTGGTCGAATAGAGCACTTTTACTGTATCGGTTGTCTTTATTAAACCGCACGTTGATGTCGTAATCTTCGCCATCTTTTTTGTAAACGCCTGCTTTTTCGCCGAATAGCGAGCGGCGGAGTTGGCTACCAATTTGCCCCACGGCTACACCCAATTCCCCTGCTTTTTGCCTGTCGACTACCACTTGCATAGACGGCTTGCCTTTGTTTACATCAATTTTAAGTTCTTCGATACCAGGAATATTTTTAGTGTTAATGAAGTTGCGCATCTTCTCTGCGGTTACAATTAACTCGTCGTAATCGGGCCCTTCTAATTCAATATTGATGGGATAACCCGCGGGAGGCCCTACCGCATCTTTTTCTACCGAAATAGCTACGCCGGGGTAAATGCCTTTCAGTTCTTCCTGGATTTTCGCCCTTAACGCTTCGGAGTCTTTGCCCTGCCTAAATTTAAACTCGCGCATAGAGGCTGTTATTTTCCCCCTGTGTGGCATTTCGGCGGAAGAACCGCCATCGGTTTGCGGGTTACCGGCGCCTTCGCCCACTTGAGATACCGACGACTCTACCAAGATGTTCTCGTTACCCGCCACATACTCCGATTGCCCAATAATAGCATATACTCTATCTTCTATTTCCTTAGTGATGGCATTGGTTTTTTCAATGGCAGTTCCTTGAGGGTATTCTATATAGACAATGATTTGGTTGGGTGTATTATCGGGAAAGAATTCGATTTTGGTTCGCCCAGAACCTACGGACATTCCGAAAGTCATAAAAGCTACTACTAACATAATAGCCGTTCCTCCGAAGAAAAAATAAACATTATAGCCTCTTACGGCAAAAGCAAGGGTTTTCTCGTACACGTTTTCAAACCAAACGAGGGTATTCTCTTGAAAGTAGGTGGCAATGTTTTTTACCACGTATTTGTACACCCAAAAGCTAATTGCCAAAACAATCATGAGCGTTCCCAAGGCTTTCATTCCCCCTCCAAAGAAAAAGATGAGAGTGCCTAGAACGCCTAAAACAGCCGTTGTTCTCACCAATTGTTTAAAACGGAGTTCTTTGCTGCCTATTTCCATAAATTGCGATACTAACATAGAGTTCATAAAAATCGCCACAAAAAGCGACGAGCCTAATACCACCGAAAGTGTAATGGGGAAGTAAATCATGAATTGCCCCATCACTCCTGGCCATAAACCAAGCGGCACAAAGGCGGCAACAGTAGTAAGGGTTGAGATAATGATAGGAAAGGCAATTTCTCCAATTCCTTTTTTGGCGGCTTCTACTCTACTCATGCCTTCTTCTTCCATTAAACGGTATACGTTTTCAACTACCACAATACCGTTATCAACCAGCATCCCCAAGCCCATAATTAGCCCGAAAAGAATCATGGTATTCATGGTGTAGCCCATAGCCGAAAGAATCACGAATGAAATGAACATGGACATTGGAATAGCGAAACCCACAAAAAGTGCATTTCTGAAACCTAAGAAGAACATCAGTACGGTTACCACCAGGATAATCCCAAAGATGATGTTGTTCACAAGGTCGTTTACTTGGTTAAGTGTTTTGGTAGAAGAGTCGTTGGAAATACTAATTGCCAAATCTTGAGGGAAGTAGTCTGCTTGCATTTCTTTTACAATCTCACGAATTGAATTGGCCGCTTCAATCGTATTTTTCCCTGCACGTTTTTTCACATCTAACATTACTACGTTGTGCCCAAACTCTCTGGCATAGGTGGTTTTGTCTTCTTCTTTAAAAGAAACTGTAGCAATATCTTTCAGATAAACTGGCGAGTTATTTTCTGACTTTACTACAAAGTCTTCTAACTCGCTTGGCTTTTCAATTTCTCCTAAAATTCGGATGGTTCGGCGCTGTCCGCTTGCCTTTAGGTTACCTGCCGACATGGTCATGTTGCCATTGCCAATCGCTTGTAGCACATCGCTAAAACTTACTTTGGCGGCCATCATTTTGTAAATATCGACGGCAACTTCTACTTCTTTTTCTTGTGCTCCACGGATGCTTACTTCTTTAATTTGGGGGAGTTCTTCAATCTCATCTTGCAGGGATTCGGCAAATTCTTTGAGTTTTTCTACCGTGTAATCGCCAGAGATGTTCAGGTTCATAATCGGGATTTCCTCAGAAAGATTTAAGTCGAACACATTCGGTTCAACCTTTGCCCCATTAAAAAGAGGCCAATCTTCTCCTGCTTTTTCAGCATCTACTTTATCTTTTACTTTTTGCTTGGCAACATCTACCTCAATTTCCTCGTCGAATTCAACGGTAATAATAGAGTAATCTTCTTGCGAAGTAGAAACGATTTCCACCAAGTTGCTCACATTTTTCAGTTCGTCTTCTAGGGGGTCGGTAATTAATCGCTCAATATCCTCTGCCGTGTTTCCGGGGAAAGGCGTACTTATGTAGATTTTCGTTTCTTTAATTTCGGGGAAATCTTCGCGGGGCATGGCAAAATAAGCCGAAAGCCCCATTAATAAGAAGATGGCAATCATCACATAAATTACCGAGGGGTTATCAATTGCCCACGATGCAAGCCGAAACTCTTTATTTACTTTTTTTTCTTGATTACTCATAGGTTAATATTTTAATATTTTTACTTCTTGCCCATCTTTTACGGTTCTTGCCCCTTCCTGAATAACGCTTTGTCCGTTATTAATGCCTGAAAGGACTTCCACAAAATCGCCTTGCGTTTTGCCTGTGGTAATAATGCTTCGGTTTACTAAAGCAATGTTTTCAGCATTAATATTTGAAGCCAAGTAAGCGTATTGCTCGCCTTCGGCATTTTCAGAAATCACACTTTGGGGAATTAAAATCGCATTTTTACTAGTATAATCGTTAATTTGAACCTTAGCTGTTAGGTTCGGCTTTATTTTCCCTTCTTTATTAGAAACAGGAATTTCAACCGTGAAAGAACGATTGTTTGGGTTTATAAAATTGCTGGTTTGCCTTACCTTCGAGGCTATCGTATCATTTAAAATGGGGAAGAAAACTTTCACCTCTTTCCCTACGGTGATACTAGCAACATACGACTCTGGTACAGGCACTTCAATGTACATTTCGGAAAGGTTGATAATCCTGAATATCTCTGAGCCTGGCCCTGGCGCTACCACCGTGCCTTGGTCTTTTATTACATCATCAATAATCCCTGTAAAAGGTGCTCTAATGTTATATTTATCGAGTTGCTCTTCCATTTGCCGGATTGCACTGCTTTGCGATTCGTAGCTTGCCTTTGCTTGCAGGTACTGAATTTCGGAGCCTACTTTCTGGTTCCAAAGGCGCTCTTGGCGTTCGTAAGTAGTTTTTGCTAAAGCCAATTGAGTTTTCATTTGTAACAGTTGGCTC
>CAZFQW010000477.1:0-3508 GCA_964521225.1 uncultured Roseobacteraceae bacterium | reverse complement strand
GCCAATCTTATCCATGTACGGAAGACTAGTGGGGTGCCGCCCAAGCCGAAATAATTCAATGTTTATAATGGAATTACCGAAGTAGTACTTACTTGGTGCTTTCTCTTTAAAAAGTTATCATTATTTCCTATAATTTTGAATGCTTAAAGCAGAAGGAAATAACTTTTTACTGTGTATGTTGAAACATATAAGTTTCGCCACAACTTTTACACTTTAACGAACTAAATAAAAATAATGGAAGAATTAGAAAAATCTCTGCCCGAAAGTGCTCATCTTCTAAATAAAGCATCGGCGTTTATTCCTGGCGGAGTGAACTCTCCTGTAAGAGCTTTTAAAGCAGTAGGAGGCACCCCGCCTTTTATTAAGTCGGCAAAAGGGGCTTATTTATACGACGAAGACGGTAACGAATACATTGAGTTAATCAACTCTTGGGGACCCATGATTTTAGGGCACGCACATCCCATAATAGAAGATGCCGTGCGGAGTGCAATTGGTGGCTCTCTTTCGTTTGGTGCACCCACTCGAAGGGAACTCGAAATGGCAGAACTGATTGTGGGAATGGTGCCCTCAGTAGAAAAAGTGCGTATGGTAAACTCAGGTACTGAGGCAACGATGTCGGCAATTAGAGTGGCAAGAGGCTATACGGGGAAAGATAAAATTATCAAATTTGAAGGCTGTTACCACGGGCATGGCGATGCTTTTTTAATTGCAGCAGGAAGTGGGGCAATTTCATTTGGGACACCCAACAGCCCAGGCGTTACGGAGGGAACGGCAAAAGACACCCTTCTCGCTCCTTATAACGATTTAGCTGCCGTCGAAACTATCGTTGAAAATAACAAAGGCGAAATTGCTGCGATTATCATAGAGCCTGTGGCAGGTAATATGGGGTGCGTTCTGCCGAAAGCAGGATACCTAGAAGGACTTCGTGCAATTTGTGATAAAGAAGGAATTGTGCTCATTTTTGATGAGGTAATGACAGGGTTTCGCCTTGCCGCCGGAGGTGCTCAAGAACTATTAAATGTAATCCCCGACCTAACAACGCTAGGTAAAATTATTGGTGGGGGGATGCCCGTAGGAGCTTACGGAGGTAAAAAAGAAATTATGGACTACGTTTCGCCGGTAGGACCCGTTTATCAGGCGGGAACCCTTTCGGGAAATCCTATTGCCATGGCTGCCGGTATTGCTATCCTCACTTACTTAAAAGAACATCCCGAAACTTTTACCGAACTCAACCTACGAGGGGAAACACTTCGGAGGGGTATGCAGCAAAACCTTGAAAAGCTTGGTTTAGGTTACACTGTCAATCATTTAGGCTCTATGATTAGCCTTTTCTTTAATGAAAAACCTGTCAATAATTTTGAAGATGCCAAGCATTCAGACCTAGAAAAGTTCAGAATCTATTTCCATGAAATGCTGAAAAGGGGTATTTACCTTGCCCCTATGCAATACGAAAGTTTATTTCTTTCTATGGCGTTGGAAGAAGAACACTTAGAAAAAATCATTCAAGCAAACTACGAAGCACTAAAAGCCACAACCAAATGATGAGTTGTTCTTCCCAAAAAAGTTCTTTTTTCAAGTGTATTGTCATCGGTCTTTTAAAAAAGAAAGGAAGGGTTGAAAAACCTGTCAACCACAATACCATAGAATTATATGGTCAAATTATTAAAAAGTATTTGTGATAATCTAATTCAATTGCGATATTCGCACCTCAAATTTTAAAGAACTTATAAAAGCTGTCATGTCAAAAGTTTGTGATATATCTGGAAAGAGAGTGATAGTTGGAAATAACGTTTCACACTCAAATATTAAGACAAAGCGCAAGTTTTCACCGAATCTTCATAAGAAACGTTTTTATATTCCTGAAGAAGACCGTTGGATTGTACTTAAAGTGTCGAGTTCTGTACTTCGTACTATCAATAAGAAAGGGATAACAGAAGTATTGAAAGAAGCACGCGCTAATGGTGTTAAAGTATAATTGAGTTAATCTTAACCGCAAAAAAGAAATATAGAAATGGCTAAGAAAGGAAATAGAGTACAAGTGATATTAGAGTGCACAGAGCATAAAACAACAGGTATGCCCGGCACTTCTCGTTACATATCAACAAAAAATAGAAAGAATACTACAGAGCGTTTAGAGCTTAAAAAGTACAACCCTATTTTAAGGAAATATACTGTTCACCGAGAAATTAAATAATTATGGCTAAGAAAGTAGTAGCAACCCTTAAAAAAGAAGGTGGAGTAAAATATGCGAAAGTAATTAGAGCTATCAAATTAGAAAAGTCTGGCTCTTACACTTTCAAAGAGGAAATTGTTCCTGAAGACCAAGTTCAAGAAGTTCTTAAGAAAAGCTAATGAACACAAAGATTTCATCTTAAAATACCCTACCAATTGCGTAGGGTATTTTTGTTTTCAATCTTTTTTCTTCCTTTTGCTTAAGCACTCAGACAAAATTATTCCTGTAATAATTTGCTGTTCGTAATTTAAAATTGTCTGTTTATCCAGGAAACGGTGAACAAATAAATTGCTATTGATTGAAGTTTATTTTTGAGGCTATACAAGGCGAAAAACGCAGGCTAGCAGAGCGATAGAAACAAGAGAGAAAGATAATTTATTTATTTTCCGTTCCTAAGGCTTATTTAAATATTTAAACTTCATTATATTATTAAATTTCTTTACCCATGAGCTTTTTTAAAAAGTTTTTTTCAAAGGAAAAGAAAGACTCTCTAGACAAAGGGCTTTCTAAAACAAAAACCACTATTTTTTCTAAAATAGGAAAGGCAGTAATAGGAAAGTCTAAAGTAGATGATGAAGTATTAGATAACCTAGAAGAAATTCTTGTTACTTCAGACGTGGGTGTAAGTACTACCGTTAAAATCATTCAAAGAATTGAAGAAAGAGCAGCACGCGATAAGTTCATGAATGCCTCTGAACTTAATGTAATTCTAAAAGAAGAAATTGCTGCATTACTTTCAGAAAACCAAACGGAAGACTTTGAAGATTTCAGCATCCCTTCCGGAATAAAGCCCTATGTTTTATTGGTGGTGGGCGTAAACGGTGTAGGAAAAACCACTACAATTGGTAAGTTGGCTTCTCAGTATAAAAATCATGGTAAAAAAGTGGTTTTAGGTGCTGCCGATACATTTCGCGCTGCCGCCGTTGAACAGCTAATTACTTGGGGAGAACGCTCAGGAGTCCCCGTAGTTGCCAAAGGAATGAACACCGACCCCGCTGCGGTTGCTTACGAAGCCGTACAACAAGCCGTTCAACAAGGTGCTGATATTGTAATTATTGATACCGCCGGCCGATTGCATACAAAAATACATTTAATGAATGAGCTTTCTAAAATTAGAAGAGTCATTCAGAAAGTTGTGCCCGATGGCCCACATGAAGTAATGCTAGTCCTCGACGGAAGCACAGGGCAAAATGCTGTAATACAAGCACGAGAGTTTACAAAGGCAACGGAAGTTACTTCTTTGGCAATTACCAAACTTGACGGCACGGCAAAAGG
>CAZFQW010000476.1:0-3509 GCA_964521225.1 uncultured Roseobacteraceae bacterium | reverse complement strand
TCTTGATTTAGCTGAAGTTGAAAGCTATTTTCCTCAGAAAACTGAAAATGAATGTCAGCAGGAATATATTGAATGTGCTGCACTTTAGAAGGCAAGAATGGAGAGACGATAAAGCCTTTTTTTAGTTCTTCTAAATTGGGTTGACTCAGTTTTTTTGTTTCCAAACCGATAATAAGGTGGTAATTTTTATGTTGAGGCAACCTCCACACGGCAATGGATAGTGCTTCTTGAAACGCAATTGCCAAAACAGCTTCTATGGGGAAGTTTCTTATACCAACGGTTGGGGTTAGCTTACTTTCTTTCAATGTTGTAAGTAGAATTGTTTGTTTTTGTAACAAATTGTTAAGTCATAACGCTCATTATTTCCCAATATAATAGGTAAAAACTGATGATTGAAACCTTCAGCTAGTCTGTACAAAAAAAGGAGATAATAATTATCTCCTTCCATTTATAATCAAAATCTGAAATTCTAATTTTCGCTTCTAACTTCAAATGTATCCCAAAAAATCTTGAAAAGAGGGATTTCTGCGATGTCCAGTTTTTTACCTATTTCTAATATTTTTTTGTGTTCTACCTTAGAAATTATTCTATCATTCATTAAATCATCTTCTTCTTCTAAAAAAATAAAAGACAAGAACTTAATAAAAACATAGGGAGCATTCAGCATATCAATCCGTAAATCTCCCGATAGTGAATCCTCACTTTTGAGGGTTTTATATACTAAAGAGTTTCTCTTTAACGAAGAGTGCATTACTACTTTAACGAGTGAGTAAAATTTATCTTCCCAACTATCAAAATTTTCAATTAAAAATCGTAGCCCTTTTAGCAGTGGATCTCTTTTTAAGAAATAACTTCCCCTGGAAAGTTTTCTTGCTTTGTTGTTAAGTATCAGTTGTTCGTACAAACTAATGGTTCCGTTAGCAAGAGCAATTCCTACGGTAGGAGCTAAAAAAACGAGTGCTACAAAATCATCATCTCCCAACTCAATAAAATCCATTTCTGAAGTCAGAAATTCTCTTTTCAAATTCATTGTAGCATTAAGAACTTCTTTGTCGTTCATTAAAGGGACGAATTCGCTGTCTGTAATCATGGGTTGCAGTTTTAGAATAGTTACTTTTTGCTTTTCTTTTTTTTGTCTTTATCTTTTTTCCCAAAAACACTAAAGTGAACGTAGCGTTTTGGTTTGTCTTTCATGTCTATGAACAGATTGTCTAAATCTCGAATAGTTTGGTTCATATTTCTGTATAAAGAGTCGTCTTTTAGCATCAACCCCATAGTGCCTTCGGCATTGTTTAGTGCTTCAAGGCTTTCTTTTAACTGCGATAAAATAGCCTTAGTTTCTACTACCGTAGCGGCGATAGGGGCATTGTTTAAGCTATCGCTCAATGTTTTTATATTTGAAATAAGCGGCTTAATCTCTTTTTCGGTTTCTGCTAAAGATTTCGAGAGTTCATCTACCGTTTTAAGAATTTTAGAAATTCTTGCCCGATTTTCTTCTAGCATTAAATCGACTTGCTTAGTTGCTCCTTCAAGGTTTTGCATTGTTTTTCTTACTTCTACACTCATGCCCTTATACTCGCTGGCAAGTTGGTTAATTGTAAGAATGGTAGAGTCAAAATTGGCTAAAACAGGAAGTGCTTTCTCTTTCATAAGGTCGGTTAAACCTTTTCCTGTATCAGAGTGAATATAGGCACCGTCTTCAAGCAATGGAGGGTTCTTTGAGATTTGAAGTTCAATAACTTTTCCCCCAAGTAAATCGCCGTCGGTAAGAAAAGCTACGGTTTCAATACCAACCATAATATCTTTTCTTACTTCAACTCCTACTAGTAGTTGGTTTTTTTCTTCTTGAAGAATTTCAATAGAACTCACCCTGCCTATGGGCATTCCATTTATTTGAACTGGATTGGAAACTTGGAGTCCATCAATTCTATCATATTTTGCATAGTACGTATTTGTATTTGAAAGAAACTCAATCCCTTTTAGGTAATTGAACCCAATGTATAATACTATACCTGCTACTAATGCTAACAGACCTACTTTAATTTCTTTGGATATCACAATAGATTAGCTTTGGTTGCCGAGAATATTTCTGAATAAGTAATAATTATACTACAAAATCTTACTCTCTGAAATGTATGAATTAGCGAATTTATAGATTTAGCTATTACTAAATTATGAAATGTAATTATCTGAGATAATTTAATCTAAGATTTATCACATGATTTCATGAGTTAATACAGGCTTCAGCATCAATAAGTTGAGTTTCGGGTTAGATTTTAAAAAAGATTATGAACTTTAATAGTTATATGCCTCGCCCTCAATAGTCTGCTTATAATTTCTGAAGGCACGATAGATCGAAACAGCTATTTCCATTTGTCCTAATTCCGTTTTTAGATATTCTTCATCTTTTTTGTTGGATAGAAAACCTGTTTCGACTAGTACACTGGGCATGGTAGTTCTTGCCAATACTAAAAAACCTGCTTGTTTTACACCTCTACTCGTCTTTTTGTACTTTTCGGTAAACTGCGACTCGATTGCGCTTGCCAACCCCAAACTATTTGCTTGCTGCGACTGCTGGTAGTTGCTCAGAAGGATGTAGGATATGGGCGATGTTGGGTCGAATCCTTCATAGTTTTTTTCATAATCTTTTTCTTGGAAGATGACCGAGTTTTCACGCATGGCTAATCGGAAATTTTGATTGGTTGCGTTTAAACCCATTATATACGTCTCGGTGCCTGTTACTTCAATATTTTCGCTTGAATTACAATGGATAGAAATAAATAGGTCGGCTCGTGCCTTATTGGCAATTTTTGAGCGGTGCATTAACGCTATAAAAGTATCGTTTTTGCGTGTGTAAATCACTTTAACGTCGGGCAAATGGATATTTATAATATCCCCTAGTTTAAGGGCAATGCGTAAGGCAATTTCTTTTTCTTGAGTATTTTCGCCTAAACACCCAGGGTCGTGCCCTCCATGCCCGGCATCAATCACGATAGTTTGTACCTTTGGCGTTTGCGAGTGTAATGGATGTAAAATTCCTATAAGTCCTATCGATATGAAGGTAAAAATTGTTAAGCCCTTCTTAGATGAGATTAGTTTATTGCTATGAATAATTTTATTTGCCATACTTTAGATTAATAATATAAAAACACTTATTGCTTACCCTCTCTTGATACTTAAACGAATCATATTTTTTACGTTGCTCTTTATCAACGCTCAAAGCTATTTACTAGCACAAGATAAGAAAGTAGAAAAGAGTAAAGAAGAAAAAACAACGGAAGAAACTGCTCAGTCAGACTCAACAAAACGTGCGCAAAGTGTTGTTGAAACTACTGTATTTTCTAGTGCCGCCGATTCCATGAATTTTAATTTCTTCACGCAAACTACTTATATGTATGGAAACGCAAAAGTAGTGTACGGCGAACAAGAGATTACTGCTGCGGTTATCGAACTTCAAAGGTTAAAAAATACGGTAAAAGCGTACGGACTTATCGATTCTACGGGTGCAC
>CAZFQW010000475.1:0-3510 GCA_964521225.1 uncultured Roseobacteraceae bacterium | reverse complement strand
GCTACAGAAAGCATAATCTATTTAGTAGAACTACCAAACACGATAAAGAAATAGCTTGGGATGCCCTCAAAAAGGTACACCTAGAAAGTTTTGCCAAAAGACAAATTGCTCAGCTTTCCGGAGGGCAGCAGCAAAGAGTTTTTATTGCAAGGGCATTGGCACAACAAGCAGAGCTATACCTTTTAGATGAACCGTTTGCAGGAGTTGATGCAACCACTGAAAATACGATCATCAACCTACTAAAAGAAATGAATCAAGAAGGAAAATCAATTGTGGTGGTACATCACGATTTAAACACGGTTTCCAAGTATTTCAATTGGTTGGTAATGATGAACACACGACTTATTGCCTCGGGGCCTACCGAAGAAATTTTTACGACTCAAATCTTGCAAAATACCTACGGAGGGCGTTTAAATATCCTGTCGCAAGTAGCTGAGTTAATAGGGGCAAAGGCTCACCCAATGCGAGAAAAGCAAAAGAAAAACACCAAGTAATGTTCTGTGCATTGCATAATTTTTAGTTAAAATTGTATTAATTCATGAAAAAAGGTTTCTCCTTCTATCAATAATTTGTTAATTTAAATCTCTATATTCAATCATTAAATACAAATAGAAAGTGGAAAGAAGAAATGCTTTAAAAGGGATGGCAGCTACACTAGGGATAACCGTTGCAACCCCTACTCTTATCGCCCTGTTACAGGCCTGTGAGCAACCCGTACAAGAAGAAGTTTGGAAACCCCTTTTCCTTACAGAACCACAAGGGAAATCGTTAGCCGCTATGGTCGACCGCATTATCCCCAAAACAGATACTCCAAGTGCAAAAGAAGCAGGAGTACATCAGTTTATAGATTTAATATTAAAAGATTGTACCGAAGCCGAGGATGCCAAGAAATTTGCAGCGGGCATAGATGCGCTTGAGCAAAAGTGCCAAGAAAAGTATCAAAAAGGATTTATAGATTTGGAAGTAGCCCAACAAGACGAATTTTTGAATACTGAAAATGAAGCATTAAAAGGTGTTGAAGGAGAACCTCCTTTTTTCTTAACGCTGAAACGCTCTACCATTCAAGGATACTATACTTCTGAAATTGGGGCGCAAACTTTAACCTACGTTCCTGTACCGGGTTCATACGATGGTTGTATAGATTTAACGCCCGAAATGAAAACCTATTCGTACAGTTAATTAATAGCTAAATAATATTGAAACAAAGAAAATACAACAAATATGAACTTGAACCTTAAGGCAAAGCAAGAAAATACCTACGATGCAATTGTAGTAGGCTCGGGAATTAGCGGAGGTTGGGCTGCCAAAGAACTTTCCGAAAAAGGACTAAAAACATTGGTTTTAGAAAGAGGAAGAAATATTAAACACCCTGACGATTACGATACAGCAATGCTACAACCATGGGAATTACCACATAGAGGTATAGTACCACAAGAGATATTAGACACAATTAAGGTAAAACAAAAAAGAATTGGTTATCTAAAAGAAGAAGCACTTGATTGGTTCGTAAACGACCAAGAAAACCCTTACAGCGAAACCAAAAGGTTTGACTGGCTACGAGGTTATCATGTGGGAGGACGCTCTATTATGTGGGGAAGGCACTCGTACCGATGGGGGCCACAAGATTTTGAAGCCAATGCAAAAGACGGGATTGGAGTCGATTGGCCCATCCGATATGAAGACTTAGCCCCTTGGTACAACTACGTAGAAGGATTTGCCGGGATAAGCGGGAAAAATGAAGGGTTAAAACAACTGCCCGATGGAAACTTCTTACCCCACTTTGAGTTAAATTGCCTTGAAAACCACGTAATTGAAAAAGTAGCAGAAAACTTTAACGGACGTGTAATTACCGCCGGACGAGTTGCCAACCTTTCACAAAACCATAATGGCAGAAGCAAGTGCATGCTGCGTAACCGTTGTTGGAGAGGCTGCCCTTATGGTGCCTACTTCAGTAGCAATGCTGCCACACTCCCCGCAGCCGTTGCCTCAGGTAACATGACCCTCCGACCTTTTTCTATTGTAAATTCAATTATCTACGATAAAGACACAAAAAAAGCCAAAGGGGTAAGAATTATCGATGCCAACACCAACGAAACGATAGAATATTATGCAAAAATTGTATTCCTAAACGCCTCGGCTATGGGTTCGTTATTCATCTTAAATAATACAAAAACAGAGGCTACACCGAATGGTTTAGGCAACGAAAACGATTTGTTAGGCAGGTACATCATGGACCACCACTTTAGAGCAGGCGCAGGAGGCAGATACGATGGTTTCCAAGATAAATTCTATTCTTCGGGTAGAAGACCTGTTGGCATTTATGTTCCTAGATTTAGAAATATAGACGACAAGCATCCCGATTTTATCAGAGGATACGGCTACCAAGGTGGTGCTAGCAGAGAAGGATGGATGAAAAATGTATCTGAAATGAGCATTGGGCCAGCACTGAAAGATGAAGCTGCTAAACCAGGCGAATGGAGTTTTGGCATGACTGCCTTCGGAGAGTGCCTACCTTACTACGAAAACAGGGTAACAATGAACGAAGACGTTCGCGATAAGTGGAACCAGCCTACCCTCACGTTCGATGTAGAGTTCAAAGAAAACGAAATGAAGATGCGCAAAGATATGCAAGAGGCTGGCGCCGAAATGCTAGAAGCCGCCGGCTTGAAAGATGTATATACCTACGATTCTCCATCTTTCCCAGGAACAGGTATCCACGAAATGGGTGGCGCAGTAATGGGTAAAGACCCTAAAACTTCGGTACTGAACAAGTGGAACCAAGTGCACGAGTGCCAAAATGTATTTGTAACCGATGGCGCATGTATGTCGTCTGCTTCTTGTGTGAACCCTTCATTAACTTACATGGCTTTAACCGCACGTGCTGCTAACTATGCCGTTGAAGAGCTTAAAAAGCAAAATTTATAACAGTTTATTTTTGATTGAATGTAAAAATCCCTTCGACTAAACCGAAGGGATTTTTTTTTGTGAGTAAAAATCTTAATGTTTCAAGTTTACTTAAACATGTAACGCAAACCTACTTGTAGCTGCCAACGTGAAAGTAGGCTGAAATCGTTCGTAAAGGTTTCCGTGAGCGAAGTATCGAAACTATAAACAGGTTGCCCCGATGCAACATCTAAACCTACAACGCCTACTGGTTGTATATTCGTAGGGATTTGGCGAACTCCCCAAGAAGAGCTAATGAAGTTGCCCGCATTTAGTAAGTCGATGCTTAACTGTAATGCGTTACCTTCGTTAATATTGAAATCTTGCAAGAAACGTACATCCCAACGAGAAAACCAGGGGCTTAAAATAGCATATTTTTCAACATAATCCCCCCTGTTTTCGCTTAAGTAATCGTCTTGTTCAATATAATTTCTGTAAGCAGTACGCTGTGCATTTTGTGCTGTTTCATCTCCAGAGAAAACCATGTTATTCAAATCGCTATCAGTAGGGATGTACATTAAATCGTTCAATCCTGAGCCATCGCCGTTAATATCGCCAGAGTATGTG